>DDWY01000081.1 GCA_002347705.1 Anaerolineaceae bacterium UBA2274
CCTTGACAAAAAATTTCGCCCTGCTAAAGAAAGATGAAGAACTCCATCAATTCCCTGGGCGTAGCGCGATGGTGGTTTGTTTTGTGATCCATCCGGAGTATCGCGGCAAGGGCTTAGCCAACAAGATGCTGGCAGAGGCGGTTGAGGAAAGCCGGCGGCAGGGATTTGACCGAATCATCGGCAGACCTTTCCTCTGGAGTGCTCATCCCCAGCGCCAGTACCACGGTGTGCCAAAAATGTACGAGAACCTTGGATTCAAAGAGGTCTCAGAAACAAACGGCGTGCATACCTACCTCTTGGAATTGAAATAGTGGTATTGGTCCACGCCAAACAGCCCGGGAATCACTCGGGTTGTTTTTATGCCCTTTCAAGCTCAATAGTAGAGTGGTATCAGACGACCAACTGGTATTGTTGTTTTCACACCAGTTGCTTGACCAAAAGGGACATTTGGGATAAGGTTAAGATACCAAAATAAAGAGGAATTTGATGTCACACAGGCGTGATCAACAACCTCATCTTACCTATGACGGGCAAAGCATTGGCTTTGTGCGTCATTTTTGTTTCAAATTCCAAACAGGATAAAAAAGGAGAATTTTTATGTCAGGAAGTACAAACGCTTTTGAAATGGCTCAGGCTCAATTTGATAAAGTTGCCGATCAACTTGAGCTCAGCCAGGAAATTAGAGATTTCCTGCGTTATCCGGCACGGGAATTCCACTTCCGTATCCCGGTGCGCATGGACGACGGCACCATCAGGGTCTTCCAGGGTTTCCGCGTTCAGCACAACGATGCCCGCGGCCCGAATAAGGGCGGCTTGCGTTTTGCAGCCAACGAAACTGCTGATACTGTGCGCGCGCTGGCAATGTGGATGACCTGGAAATGCGCCGTTGCCGACATCCCCCTGGGAGGCGGCAAGGGCGGCGTTGTGGTGGATCCCTCCACGCTCTCTGTTGGCGAGAAGGAACGCCTGGTGCGCGGTTTTGTGCGTATTATGTGGAAAAACTTTGGTCCCCGCCAGGATGTCCCTGCGCCGGACGTTGGCACCACTCCCCAGATGATGGGCTGGATGATGGATGAGTATTCCACAATCGTTGGCAACTATACCCCCGGGACCATTACTGGCAAACCCCTTGGTGGTGGCGGTTCTGAAGGACGTACCGAAGCCACCGGTTTTGGCGTGATCTACACCGTGCGCGAAGCTATGAACCACCTGGGCATTGACCCCACCACGACCTCAGCGGCTATTCAGGGCTTTGGCAATGTTGGTCAATACGCCGCGATCGGTTTCCGCCAGTTCCTTGGCGGTAAAGTTGTCTGTGTTTCTTGCTGGGATCGTGAAGACAAGAAATCCTATACCTTCTGCAAGGAGGAGGGTGTAGATGCAAGGTTTCTCATGACCATTACCGACCAGTATGGCACTATCAACAAAGACAAGGCTCAGGATGCCGGCTATACCATTGAAGATGGCGACGCATGGATTTCCAAGGATGTGGATGTGCTTATACCCGCAGCCCTTGAAGGTCAGATCAACGCTGAGAGCGTCAACAAGATCAGCAAGCAAGTCAAGATCCTGGCGGAGGCTGCCAACGGACCCACCACCCCTGAAGCGGATGTGGTGCTGGAACAAAACGGCGTCTTCGTCATCCCTGACTTCCTGTGCAACGCTGGCGGCGTGACCGTTTCGTACTTTGAAGGCGTACAGAACGACCAGAACTTCTACTGGAGCCGCGAAGAAGTCCTGGAACGCCTGAACCAGAAGATGACGGACGCCTTCAATTCCGTGCTGGGCATGTCACTCCAAAAGAAAGTCTACATGCGCGACGCAGCCTATATGGTCAGCATTGACAAAGTTGTCAAGGCGATGAAACTGCGCGGCTGGATTTCATAACTCCGGTTTTTCAAGTAGACCCCCTCTTGGCAAGGAGGGGGTTTTTTTTTTTTTGTTGTGTCTCTACAGCTTATTGCACAGCCAGTTGGCTTTCGCTATGATAAAAGCCAACAAGAAATTGAAAAAGGAGCACATCATGGCAGATAGAAAAGCAAGCGCAATTTGGGAAGGCACCCTCAAGACAGGCAAAGGCAACATGCATTTTGCGGGTTATGACGGACCCTTCACTTTCGCTTCCCGTTTTGAAGAAGGAAAAGGCACTAACCCTGAAGAACTGTTGGGGGCGGCACACGCCGGCTGTTATTCCATGGCGCTCAGCGCTGGTTTGACAGAAGCAGGCTTTCCCCCAGAGAAGATCGAGACTATCGCGCATGTATCACTGCGAAACGTTGATGGCAAGGCGACGATCACCCGCAGCCACTTGGTGAGCAAGGCCAAAGTTCCCGGAATATCCGTTGAGAAATTCCAGGAAATTGCGGAAGCGACCAAACTGGGCTGCCCGGTTTCACGGGCACTCGGGGGTGTGGAGCTCTCGCTCGAGGCGGAATTGGTCGATTAAGGTTGTTTGGGCGAAAATAAGGTTTTTGCCGTAGGGAGCGGTTGCCTGTGCCCGCGAAGCAGGGTATGCGCCGTTCCAGGTTTGAAGTGGAATTGGACAAATTGTAGGGTGGATTGGCGTCAAAAGATATTTGTCAATGTGAGCCTCGGTATAGCCAACCCACCTTTAACGGTATTGTCGGGTTGAAATTCGCGTACTCTTCGAACGCTATAACCCGATAGTTCCTTTCATTCTGAGCCTTATTTACCAAAAACCACCCCATTTTGTTCCCCCTCCCGGGAAGGGGTCAGGATAGCCCGGCTGACGACGGAAAAAATTGTAGGGTGGATTGGCGTCAAAAGATATGAACCAGTTTAAGCCTTGGTATAGCCAACCCACCATCAACCACAATATCAGGTTGAAAATCGCATACTCTGCGATCGCGATGACCCGATAATTCCTTTCATTCTGATCCTCATTTGCGAACAATCTAATTAATAGAGAATAGGTTTTCAGCCTTCTTATACTAACAGAACCCCCCCCTTTTTGTTCCCCCTCCCGCGAAGGGGTCAGGATAGCCCGGCTGACGATGGAAAAAATTGTAGCCCAACCACCGGCAGAAAAAAATTGTAGGATGGGTTGGAGTCAAACGAAATTTATCAGTTGAAGCCTCGTTAAAGCAAACCCATCATCAATGACAATGTCAGGTTGAAATTCGCTAACAATTCGCGCATCATGTCCTGCCTTGGGTTTTATTAAGTTCAAAAGATGGGCTAAAATAATTTCTTCATGGAAAAAGAAAAGGTTTTGAACGCCGAAAAAGAAACGATCTCTCTCATGCTTGGTTTGTACTGCCGAGATAAACACGGGCAGAAAGAGGGGTTGTGCGAGAAATGCAGGCAACTTGGAGGCTTACGCGCACCAGCGGCTGGAAGTCTGTCAGTTTATGCCTGATAAGCCAGTCTGTGCCAAATGTCCCGTGCACTGCTACAAGCCAAATTATCGCCAGCAGGTACGTGAAGTGATGCATTATGCCGGCCCCCGGATGCTCACGCACGCGCCTGGCGCTGCAATCCGACACCTCTGGCTGTTGGTCAAACCTGTTAGCAAAAGAGTGAAGCAAATTCGTGCACGGCAAATCGAAATCGGAAAGCAGCGCTAAGACACTCAAAGAAGAATTTTCTGCCAATCTGGCATGATCTGATTTGAGGTGTCAAGGCTTTAGTGCAACGAATGAAGGGATAAAATCATTCGCATGCAAACAGTAAAATCTAAATGACTAACAAATGATGAACGAGAAGAAATAAGCCGAAGCCTTGCACAAGAGAAAGCTGTACCAGAAATCGCAAAAAACGCTGAGCCGGGATCGCACAACGATTTGGCGAGAGATCAAGAGAAATAGCAGAAAGACAGGCTATCGTGCATTTTCTGCCAGTAAACAAGCAGAAGCAAGAGTAGGGTCTCGCCAAAAAGAGAAAAGAAAGTTGACAAAGAACCAGGAGCTGGCTGTCTATGTGGAAGATATACTAAGACAGAAGAGGTCTCCAAGCAAGATCTCGCAACGATTGAAAATCGAGTGTGCTATGGATATAAGCATGCAAATCTCCCACGAATCGATTTATCAATACCTCTATGGATTGCACCGAGGAGAACTGAAACGCACGCTGACTGAAGCACTCAGCCAAGACCACAAATACCGTCACCAACGAAAAAAAAGGAATAAACGCAGAGGAAACACGTGGCAAGATAGCAATTATGCTCTCAATTGAAGAACGCCCCGCAGAAATTGCAGATAGGACTGTACCCGGACACCGGGAAGGCGATTTGATTTTAGAAAAATATCAACGTAGCGCACTTGGAACGCTGGTGGAATGCACAACCCGATACACGATCCTGGTTCCATTAGGAGCTCAAAAAGATGCGGTTTCTATCCGTCAAGTTTTCAATCAATTCCAGCAGAACTGAAGAAATCTCTAACCTATGATCAGGGCAAAAAAATGAGCGAATATCAGCAGTTGACAATTGACACAGATATATAAGTTTATTTCGCTCATCCAGGTTCTCCCTGGGAGAGAGGAACGAAAAAATACAAATGGGTTGATCCGCCAATTTTTTCCCAAAGACACAAATTTCCTAACCGTTTTCCTTGAGCAAATCAAAGAAAACTCAATGTAGTTTGAATGATCATCTTGAAGCTGTGTTAAACTATCTGAAACCAGATGAAGTGCTTAATAATCTTGTTGTACTAAAAGTTCAAAGCCACAATCATAAAAAAGGAGATCAACTATGTATTCCAAACAAACCGTTTTAAAGAACCTGACAGGTCTGCATGCTCGCCCAGCTTCAGAATTCGTCGCCTGCGCCAAAGCTTTTGAGTCGAAAGTGACTGTTAGAAGGCTCGATGTTGAAGATGCGCCAGAAGCCAATGCCAAATCCATTATCAAGATCCTTGCGCAGGGTCTTTCGGTGAATACACCAATTGAAATCAGCGCTGATGGCCCGGACGAACAAGACGCCGTTGATAAGCTGGCGGAATTAGTCGACTCAAAATTTGGCGAAGACTAAAAGCAAAGCCTTAGTCACTTGAAAGGACGCAGATGAGGATTCTAAAAGGTAATCCAGTTTCAAGGGGTATTGCCCTTGCGAAAGTATATATCTATAAGGCTTTTAAAGCCGATGTGCACGAGTCTTATTTTGAAGCCGGGCAAGAAGCGCTGAAATTCAAGCAGTTCACTGACGCGCTTGCCGCGGCTGAGACTGAACTGGATGCGATTGTGGCATCTCTATCTGTAGAGTCTCCTGAAAAAGCCAAAATATTCACCGCACATATTGAAATCCTGAATGACGAAGAAGTAGCTGAAGAAGTGAAAGACATGATCTTCTCCAGCCGCGCAATGCCAGACTATGCGGTGGACATGGTTTTCACTGAATTTGCCATTCTGCTCGAAAAAGCCAGGGATCCGCTGATTGCGGCCCGCGCTGCAGACTTGCGCGACGTGCGCAACCGGGTATTGCGGATACTGAAGGGCGAAAAAGAGCACAACCTGTCTAATTTGCGCGAAAAAGTGATTGTTGTGGCGCACGACTTACTTCCCAGCGATACTGCCACGCTCGACCGGGCGCACGTGATGGGCATTGTGACGGAAGTTGGTGGAGCCACCTCCCACACCGCGATTATCGCCCGCAGTTATAAGATTCCAGCGGTACTGGGCGTGTCGGATGCCACTGAAATAATGAAAAACGGCGAAATGGTTATTTTGGACGCGCTCAAGGGGCAGGTGATGCTGGAACCCGAGCGCGCGACTATCTCGGATTACGAAGTCAAACTGGAAGAATTCCTAAAGAGTGAAAAACTGACGGCTGAATACCTGGGTCGCATTCCGCTGGTCGCCAGCGGCGAAAGATTCAGCGTTGGTTTAAATATCGGCACGACCGAGCCTGATGAGGGGTTTAAGTACGTCGACTTCATCGGCCTTTTCCGCACTGAATTCCTTTACATGGAAAGCGAACACATGCCCACCGAAGATGAGCAGTTCGCGGCATATAGGAAAGTCCTTGCTAACGCTATGGGCAACCCCGTGACTCTGCGAACACTGGATATCGGCGGGGACAAGTCTCTGCGATACCTGGTGCTTCCGAAAGAAGATAACCCCTTCCTGGGCAATCGCGCGCTGCGTTTATGCCTGGACATGCCAGAGCTGTTCAAAACTCAGCTGCGCGCGGCACTGCGGGCTTCAGCCTTTGGCCCCATGCAGATCATGTTCCCGATGGTGGGCACAATTGATGACGTCAGAGCGGCAAAAGCAGCGGTTCAGGAAGCCAAAGCCGAGCTGCTGGCAGAAGGCATTCCCTTCGACGAGAAGATTAACATTGGCATTATGATCGAGATCCCATCCATTGCCATGATTGCTGATTTGGCTGCGGAGGAAACTGACTTTGCCAGTGTTGGGACAAATGATCTGACTCAGTACCTGCATGCGGTTGACCGTATGAACCAAAAAATCGCTGACTATTACCAGAGTTCTTCCCCGGCCATGTTCCGCATCCTTGGCAAAATTTTCAAGGAGTATAACGACGCTGGAAAACCGGTCTCGGTCTGTGGGGAGTTGGCGGGTGAACCGCTGGCAGCCATTGTCCTGTTTGGGCTTGGTTTGCGCAAGTTCAGCATGAACGCTTCCAACATAGCGCATGTCAAGCGCGTGCTCTCCCTCTTTACACTGGCTGAGACTGAGGAGATCGCGCAAAACGTGATGAACATGAAAACACAGAATGAGGTAGAAACTTACCTCAAAGCCGAAGTGGCGAAACGCGAGCAAAAGCTGACTGCGTCTGCCAAAAAATAAGATACCATGCGCCTGCCCGGAAATGGGCAGGCGGATTTGATTAAGAGGGACTGAGATGACTGAGATCAAGTTTACAAAGCATGCAATCGCGGAGATAGAAAAGTGCTATTCTGTTTGCCCAACCACGCTGCGGGGCAAAAAGGGCTTCCTGATTGCAACGGAGAAGGCTGGTGGATGCTTCTTCTTTGATTTGGAAGGAAAACTGGTAGAGCAGATTTGGCAGGATCCAGGTGGTGTGATGTCGTTGGTGCCCGTTCCAGGGAAGGCGGACCAATTCCTTGCCACTCAGGAATTTTACGGACCAAATGACGCATTGAATGCTCGGATCGTGCTGGCTTACCTCGCGGATGGAAACTGGCAGGTGAAGACCGTGGCTGAGCTGCCCTTCGTGCATCGTTTTGATGTGCTGGTAACCCCTGAGAAGAACTATCTGATTGCCTGCACGCTGAAATCCGGGCATGAATACAAGGAAGATTGGACCCATCCGGGCAAGATTTTTGTTGCCGAATTGCCCGAAGACTTACTGGCTGAGGACGCCAGGCTCGAGCTGACCGTGCTGGCAGAGGGGCTCACCCGAAACCACGGCTACTATCGCTGCTATGAGAACGGAAGACCTTTTTCGCTGGTGAGCGCGGAAAATGGCGTGTTCAAAGTTACGCCGCCAAGCCCCGAACAGGCAGCCTGGAAGCTGGAAAAACTGCTCGATGAAGCCAGCAGCGATGGTACGCTAATTGACCTCGATGGCGATGGTCTGCTGGAATTGCTGACTTTTGCGCCCTTCCACGGCGACATCCTGCGCATCTGGCGCCTGGTGGATGGCAAGTATGAAATCGACTACGCTCACCCTGAACCGGAGGAATTCCTGCACGCGATCTGGTCGGGTCAGATCAACGGCAAACCAACTATCCTTTTAGGCAATCGCAAGGGCAAAAGGGAATTGCTAGCCCTCACCTGGGATCACGACGCAAAAAAATACCACTTCCAGCTTTTGGATAGCGACCGCGGTCCGGCGAATGTGACTTATTTTGAACAGGATGGCAAGCGCCTGATCGTGGCTACCAACCG
>DDWY01000028.1 GCA_002347705.1 Anaerolineaceae bacterium UBA2274
ATCGAAAACCACCAACACAGGTTTGGTGATCTGTTTGTAGTAGCGGTTGCGCACATCCGGCACAGACAGTTTCCCGCAGTAGTGCAGGATCGGGGCAAAGTGCGCGCCGGGCTGATGAGCTGACGTGTACGCGATATCCACAAGGTCGGATGGCAGTGTGTAGGTGAAACGTTTGCGATAGTAATTCAATATGCTTGAGCGGCTTGCAAGCAGATCATAAAATGGCAGGCTCCAGAGTGGAACCCTCAGGTAAGAAAGTGTCAGATTGCGCACCTGCTCCCACCATTTACTCTCCGAAATATGCCCGGTTCCCGGCATCTGCATCCCGCTGGGATTGATCATCACTATTGACTTGAACAGATCACCTTTTTGCTCGTCGGCAACGGCAACATATTCTGCCGACTGACCCATCACCACCACATGCACTGGCTGACCAATTTGATCCCTCACGAACTCAGAAATCGCCGCGTGATAAAGCCCTGGACGGTAAGGTCTGTCGGACTTTTCTGAGCCGCCAAACCCTGGTAAGTCGATGAGAAAAACCTTGCGATAGGCACTGAAGGCCTCGAAGACCGGTACCATATCATGCCCGCCAGCATATAGATGGATGCCGTGTACTAACAAGATGGGAGTCTTCTTACTTTCGACTTTGCTTTCGTAATAATTGATTTTTCCGATCGTATCCGATTCAAAGGTGTGGTGCTCAGCATCCAGCGCGAGTTGCACCTTGGCGTGGTGATCAATATATTTTTTGCTGTAAATGACCCAACCAGCTTTTAATGCCAGCCCGAGTGCTGCCAAACTGCCGAAACTCCAACCGACAGCTTTACTTTGTAATTCCTTTTTTTCCGTCATACAGACCTCCGTTTGGTCTATGCTCTCTCTCAATTATATATGAGAACACACCGGGCAATTCAAGTTGTCACAGGGCTGCGTGGGATTTTCATATAAAGTTAGATCGCCACACCCGTCTTCGCGAGCACAGGCTGCGTTGCTCGCGAAGACGGGATTGGGTGAACAAGGGTGGGTAGGTTTCAAATATATTTTGGTAGGTCGAGAATTTGTGACGCCATACCCTGCTTCGCGTGCACATGGGTCCACCCTGTGAGTCTACCCATCAGTTGGAATGAAAAGCTATGTTTTTTATCACCTATCACCTATCACCTATCACCTGTCACCTGTGACTTGCCAACATGGTAAAATCCAGCTCATGAAGCGATCGCGCTACTCTCCCCAGCGGAAGAAATCCACCTTGCTGCGTTGGCTGCCAGCAGTTTTTGGCGGCTTATTCCTCTTGTTCGCAATTTTAATTGCTGTGATGGATTACATCGATTTCCAAAAGCCTCAAACGGTTTATCCGGAGGGAATAAGCGTGGAAGGGATTCCATTAGGAGGACTTGACCGTGCCCAGTCCGAAGCGCGGCTGGCTGAAGCCTTTTCAGTGCCGGTTGAGCTGCATTATCGCCAGGCACGTCTGCAATTTTCCCCAGATGAACTCGGCTTCAGACCCGACTACTCCGCAACTCTTACCCAGATTGAAGAAAATTTACCCAAAAAGTCGTGGTTGAAGCATCTTTTCGGCAAAACCGAAATATCCAGCCCATTAGACACACCTTTGGTCGCTGAGGTCGATATTAACCAGATAAAAAGGCTGCTGGAGGAGATTATTCCCCTGCGCTACGACCAACCCGCTACGGCAACCGTGCCGATCCTTTACAGCACCAATTACACACCCGGGCAGGCAGGCTTTTCATTGCGCTCCTTAACCACAGCCGCTGAGGACATCCAGGCAGCCCTGCTCTCACCCGATCAGCGTGTGGTCACGCTTGACGTCCAGGAAAGCCCAGCCCTGCCATTGGACCGGGCGAACCTCGGGATTTTCCTCAAGCAAACCATTCAGCTCGAGAAATTCAACGGACTGATCGAGGTCTACCAACGCGACCTCACCAGCGGTGAGATCTTACATATCGCGCTGCGGGCAAACCAGGAAGTGAGCCCAGACGTGGCATATTCAGCCGCGAGCACCATCAAAATCCCCATCATGGTTTCCACAATGCGCCGTGTCGAGGAACCCATCCCTCCGCAAGCAGACAATTGGATGTTCCAGATGATTGCAGAATCGCTCAACCCACCAGCAGATGGGCTGATGAAAGCTTACCTGGATAACAATGCCGGACCCTTGATGGTCACTGCTGACCTGCGTGAGCTGGGTTATCAGAACACTTTCCTGGCAGGCTATTTTGAGCCCGGGTCACCCCTGCTCGAACGCATCAGCACACCCGCCAACCAACGCCGGGATATTTTTATCGATCCCGATTTTTATAACCAAACTGTTCCATCCGAAACCGGCGATCTGCTCTGGAAGATCTATCGCTGCGCGAACCATGACGAGCTCATGTTCAACGGTCAGGTAACGGCATCGGAATGCCAGCAGATGCTGAATTATCTCCTCGAGAACCGCATCCATGCCCTGATAGAAGCGGGTCTGCCTCCCGAAGGTCGCACCGCCCACAAACACGGCTGGACAAATGACCTGGATGGGCTGATCCACACCATCAGCGACTCAGGCGTGGTCTACACCCCTGGCGGCGATTATGTTTTGGTCATTTTTGCTTACACCGAGGAGCAATTTCTCTATAACACTGCCAACCAGCTTTTTGCCAAGCTCTCTCAATCCATTTATAATGCTTACAACCCTGAAAATCAGGCTGCCTGGTATGGCGAAAACTGAGTCTTTGGGTTTTGACGCAAAAATGGACCTGATACTGACGCACGAACAAACTGACCTCGACGGTCTCGCTTCAATGCTTGGGGCGCATTTACTGCAGCCCAATGCGATAGCCTTGCTGCCGCGCCAGATCAACCGCAACGGCAAAGCATTTTTACGGCGCTACGCTAATGAATTACCCTTCTCAGATTATCAGGCGCTTCCTCGAGAAACCATAAAGAGCGTATTCCTGGTGGACACCCAATCCCTGGTGACTTTGCGCGGCATGAACGAGCAGACCAAGGTCACTGTGCTCGATCACCATCCTCGTAAGGTACAAATCCACCCCGACTGGGAGGTTGAGCTGCATCAAACAGGCGCATGCACCACAATTTTGGTGGAGAAGTTGCGCGAATTGAACATGTCACTGACGCCGATCGAAGCCACCTTAATGCTGCTTGGCATCTACGAAGATACCGGTTCGCTGACCTACACCTGCACGACTACGCGGGATGCCCTTGCTGTGGCATTCCTGCTTGAGCAAGGTGCCGATCTCAACATTGCCTCCGTCTACCTCAACCCACCGCTTTCAAACGCGCAGCAGCAGCTTTACGACCGTCTGTTAAAGGACCTGGTTCAGTTGGATATTGAGGGCTACAGTGTTTTGGTCGCCAAGGCGATCGCGAATGATCTCAACGATGAGATCTCAACTGTCGCTCACAAAATGCGCGAATTCCTCAATCCGGATGGCTTGGTTTTGTTAGTGTCTACCCGCCAGGGAATTCGCCTGGTTGCCCGCTCCACCACCGATAACGTCGACATGGCGCAACTGGCAATTCAATTCGGAGGTGGCGGACACAAACGGGCTTCTTCCGCTCTGATCCGGGAAGAAGGACGTTCGAGCGCGAACATCACAGACGCAAAACTGGCTGAGGTCACTCGCCGCGTGATCGAATTCATCCCCCAGATTGTCACTCCCAGTATCGAGGTCGGACAGATGATGTCCAAAAATCCTCTGACTCTTAGCCCTGATATCAGCGCGGTGGAGGCGGCTGAGCTGATGAAACGCTATGGTTTTGAAGGCTATCCGGTGGTGGAAAACAAACAGCTGGTAGGCTTGCTCACCCGCCGCAACGTAGATCGCGCGATTGCACACAAGCTTAACAAAACAGCTGGAGATCTGATGATTGCCGGTTCGGTCAGCGTCTATCCGGATGATCCGATTTCAAAACTAAAAGAACGCATGGCAACCAGTGGCTGGGGACAGGTGCCCGTTCTGGATCCTGAGACGAACGAAATCATCGGTATTGTCACACGCACTGACTTGATCAGCACGCTTAATCACGATGATGAGCTGCCTACGCAAAATGAGATTGCAGAGTTGCTCTCCGAAGCGCTGCCTCCCGCGCGCAGCAGCTTGCTTCACGCGGTCGCCGACGAAGCCTACGAACAAAGCGTGCAAGCCTTCATCGTTGGTGGATTTGTGCGCGATCTGTTACTGCAATTGCCCAGCCAGGATTTTGACATCGTGATCGAAGGCGATGCTATGGCGTTCGCCGAACACCTCGCCCGTCAATTTGGCGGTCGGGTGGTGGCGCACAGGCGCTTTGGCACCGCCAAATGGATCCTCAACCCGGAAAGCCTTAAGACTGCGCTTGATGGAAAAAAAACTGACGGATTTAGCCAGGCTGATATTCCCGAACATCTCGACCTGATTTCAGCCCGCACTGAGTTCTACAACAAACCTGCCGCCCTGCCAACAGTGGAACGCAGCAGCATTAAAATGGACCTCCACCGCCGGGATTTCACCATCAACACCCTTGCCCTGCGCCTGGACGGCAGCCATTTTGGCAAGATATTCGATTTTTGGGGAGGTTACAGCGACCTACAGCAGAAGCAAATTCGGGTGCTGCACGCCTTGTCCTTCGTGGACGATGCCACCCGTATGCTCAGGGCAGTCCGCTTCGCCACCCGCTTCAATTTCGAGATTGAGCCTCAGACCCTCAGCCTGATCGAAGCCAGCCTGCCGCTTGTTGTCGAAATCAGCGGCGCACGTCTGACGCATGAATTCGAGTTGATCTTCAACGAAAGCAAAGCACCAGAAATGCTCAGGCAGCTTGGTTCGCTGGGAATATTAGCCGCGATCGAACCTGCCCTGCCCTGGGACGATCAAACCACCGATCGCCTGGCGCGCGGGCTCAGAGCACTCTCACAAGCCGACCAAACACCCGTCCCAGAGAACAAACTGCAAATCTCCTGGTGCTTGTGGCTGCAGGATTTGCCGCCTGAAGATCTGCAAGCTATTGGACTGCGCTTGCGCCTCTCCGCGAAGATGCTGGACTGGATCGAACAAACGCTAAAATTATGGCAGCTGCTGCCTACATTACCAGGGAAAAGACCAAGCCAGATAACAAATAACCTCAAGGGCTTCCACGACATCCCAGTCGGCGCAGTGTCCTCCGCTTGCGACCAACCCGACCTGCGCCAAATTCTGCAAATCTACCAGGATGAGTACAGGCACGTCCGCCCATTCACGACCGGTAATGACCTGCGCGGGCTTGGGCTGCCACCCTCCCCACGCTACAACGAGATCCTGAGCGCTCTCAAACAAGCCTGGCTGGATGGGCAAGTTCAAACTGAGGAGGAAGAAAGAGCTCTCTTACACAGGCTGCTTGAAGACGAATGAACCACTGCATAACACTCGTGGCTGATTACATCATGCCCTCCGGTGAGGGGATTCACATCCGTCCACTGGAAAAAACAGATTTGCCCGCGCTGGAATGGGACGGCGAATATGCCCATTTTCGCAAGCTTTACCAACAGCATTATGAGAATAGTCTCGGCGGGAATACTCTGATCTGGGTGGCTGAGAACGCCAACAAGGAAGTGATCGGACAGGTTTTTATATTGCTGCTTTCGCGTCAGCGTGAACTTGCAGATGGCGTTTTCCAGGCCTACCTTTTTTCTTTCCGCATAAAAC
>DDWY01000037.1 GCA_002347705.1 Anaerolineaceae bacterium UBA2274
ACATCAGCAGCGTGAGAGGGTCACAAACACTTAACCACTTCCGCTTCGCGAGGACGAGAATTAGTCCTATTACCTCCAGTTTTTATTGCATTCCATCATTTTAGATTGCTTCACAAAAGAAGTTCGCAATGACAGATTAACAGACTTTCGCAATGACAGTTCCTGATCGTGCCGGTCTCGCCTGCCCTGGTTTTTAATCCAGGGCAACCATGCACGGGAATTGACCGAAGGTCTCCATATGACCTTTCCCGTCATAGTGAGATACGAAGCAATTTAAACTGAAAGCCTCCGGAGTTACTCATTTTAGTGCCCTGAAAACAGCTCCCCAAAGAGAGAATATTCAAAAAATATCGAAAAATGAGAAACTCAGGAGACCAGCATTAAGACCAATTCAACATGGAAAAGGCAGGCCTTTTCCCTACGGGTGTATTGTGAAGGATTAGCGAGAACCTCGTAGGGTTGATGCCTGCGTCAACCAGGATGACATTAAGACCGAATCAATATGGAAATGGCATAATCCGATTCATTGGCACAAATAATTACACGAATTCCTGAAAAACCTGATTGCCAAGCAATATCCCACCCCGTGTGAGCACCAGGTGCGGTCCATCAGCGAAAGTACGCCACTCTGCCAGTTTCCTTGCAAGGATGCGTTCCAGTTCCTTTGGGAAAACATCCATAATTCTCTTACCAAAACGATCCAAAAATTCCTGGTCAGAGACGCCTTCCCTCGTCAGACGCATCCCCAACATCATAGTTTCCTGCTGCATCGTATAAGAATCAAGCTGAAGCCTCTCGACGGCAGCCGGAAAATTGCCCTTTTCTGCAGAGCGAATACTGTTGATTCTTTTGATGTAATCTTCAATCAAAGGTGTGTTTGCTACGCGCAGCCCATTGAGGCTGCTGTGCGCCCCCGCACCCACCCCCAAATAGGGTTGGTTCTTCCAATAGATCTTGTTGTGCTGCGCCTCAAATCCTTCTCCCCTGGACCAGTTCGAGATCTCATAGTGAGAGAAACCTTCTTCAACCAGAGTATCCATCGCCAATTCGTACATATCCGCGCTCAGGTCCTCTGAGACCGGTTGAAGCTTGCCGCACTGAACATCGTCAAAGAGCTGCGTTCCCGGTTCAAGTATCAGCGAGTAAAGTGAGAGATGATCAGGCTGGAGGGCAAGCGCCTGCTGCAGATTTGACTGCCAGCCGGAAAGGCTTTGCCCTGGGATGCCAAACATCAGATCAAGGCTGATATTCCTGAACCCTGCCTGGCGGGCAGAATGGATGGACTCCACCGCCTGCGAAGGGTTATGGATCCTTCCGAGCAGCACCAAATCACGGTCTGCAAAAGATTGCACCCCGATGCTGAGCCGATTCACTCCAGCTTTAAGTAACCTGGCAGTCAATTCCGGGGCAAGCGTTCCAGGATTTGCTTCTAATGAAATTTCAGCGTGCTTAGCCAAACCATATTCGCTGCGTATGCAGTCGATCAGGATTTCAATCCACTCACCTTTCATTAAGGAAGGCGTTCCACCGCCGAAAAAGACCGTATCCACCTGGCGTGGAATATCCTGCAGATTCTTTGCCTGGTGTCTCAGTTCGGTTATTAAAGCAGCAAAATAGCCTGGCAAAAATTTTTCTTTGCCAGCATACGTGATAAAATCACAATACTTACACCTTCTGAGACAGAAGGGAATATGGAGATAAATACCAAACATTGAGCCAATTTTACCAAGATCTATTGGCTCCGTTATTAGAAGCCTATGAAAAAAATTCAAACTGAAAAAATAAGCCGTGGAAGTCAAAATTGCCCGGTTTGCGGCACTCGTATCTCAGAAACTGCCACCCGCTGCCTGGTCTGCGGCACAGCCCTCGACGGCACCGCCACCCCCAGGAAGGAAAGCTCGATTGATTCAAAACGCATTCCTGAAGTAAAGATGGGCCTGGGAACATTAATCGGATTAGGAGCTCTTATCCTCGCTTTAATCGGTGTGGTGATCTTTTTAGTCATTAACCAGAATCGTGCTGGCACTCCAGCAGCTCCACTCATCGACGAACCTACTCAAACATCTACACCAACGATGACCCTTACTCCAACTAACACTCCCACCCTTCAACCGGAACCTACCTGGACCCCCTTACCGGACCTGGATTATGTCGTAAAAGCCAACGAAACCTGCTTGGACATCGCCGCCCAATTTCGGGTTTCCGTGCAGAGCATCATCCTGGCCAACAATCTGGGCACCGATTGCATGATCAGTGAAGGTCGCACACTCAAAGTCCCCCAACCCACTCTGACTCCCTCTCCGGTGCCAACCGCGACCCCTGAGGCAATCGAAATCGCAGCAGACATTTGCACCAACACCGTTTCGATCGTTGTTTCCTCTAGCGATACACTTCAAGGCATCGCATTAAATTACAACGTCTCGATGAAGGATATCCAGGATTTCAACAATCTGTCTGGCACCACCATTCGCCAGGGTCAAACGCTGATTGTCCCCCTCTGCGATCGACTTCCCACACCAGGACCCACACTGACCCCAACGCCATTGCCGCCTTACCCAGCGCCAAACCTGCTTTTGCCACGCTCCGGCGCCGCCTTTTCGGCAACCGACGAAAGTGTAACCTTGCAATGGGCGGCGGTGGCCGCCTTGCGTGCTAACGAAGTTTATCGTGTCAAAATTCAGGACCTTACTTCAATTGAGGAAAAAATCCTGGTTGCCTACGTCACCGATACCAAGTACATCCTGCCTGCAACTTTCCGCCCCACAGATGGAAATCCACACATCATCCAGTGGAGCGTGACGGTTGCAAGACAGATAAACCAGGATACCAACAATCCGATCTACGAAGAAGCTGGTGCTACAAGCGCTTTCCGGGTTTTCAGTTGGATTGGTACTGGTGTACAGCCGACTACGTCGCCGTAAATAAGCCTAAAGCCCGCAGGACATATTTTCGAGACAATGCGTCGCTGAAATCGCCGCGGCTGCTCCCATGCCAGCCGATGTAACAACCTGTCGGAAATGCGGGTCGGCAATTTCGCCAGCTGCAAAAACGCTCTTTTTACTAGTTTCCATGTTTCCATCAATTTTGAGCGTTCCGCCTGGTTCCATCTCGAGTTGCCCTTCAAAAAACTTGGTATTCGGGCTGTGACCTATGAAAATGAACAGTCCTTCAGTGGGCATCAAGCTCTTTTCGCCTGTTTTGACATTTTCGATCAAGAGCTCTTCCACACCCTCACTGCCCCTTATTTCTTTAACAACCGAATCAAAAAGAAAACTGATCTTTGGATTGTTTCTTGCTCGGTTCTCCAGGATGGCTCCTGCTCGCAAGGTGTCGCGCCTGTGAATAATTGTCACGCTGTGAGCGAACCGTGTCAGGAAGAGGGCTTCTTCCAGCGCGCTGTCGCCGCCTCCCACCACATGGATGTCTTTGTCCTTATAGAACCAGCCATCGCAGGTACCACAGTACGAAACACCTCTCCCAATGAATTCCTCCTCGCCAGGAACGTTGAGCCTTTTGTTGTTTGCCCCCATGGCAATGATCAATGCGTCAGCGGTATAGTCCCCGCCATACACGCTGACTGTGTAGGGATGCTTGGAAAGATCAACAGCCTGAACTTCGTCAACTAAAAACTCCGCTCCAAAAGCTTTCGCCTGGTCTTCAAAGAGTTGACCAAGCTCCATACCCCCAACCCCTTTTGGGAAACCAGGATAATTTTCAATCGTATGGGTCAACGAAGCCTGCCCATAAAGAACCATCCCGGTAATCACCAGGGGCTTCAATTCTGCCCGGGCTGCATAGATCGCGGCGGATAGCCCTGCAGGGCCAGCCCCCAAGATTATCAGTTGTCTGTGTTCAATCAAACCCATTTGTCAGCTTACCTCTCCAGCCAGGAATACCTTTATCCTTAGTATTTTACTTTTGATAGCTACAAAATATGCAGCACTGCCTATGCTATCACGAATTTTTGCCAAATGGCATATAATCAAAAAAAACATGCGAGGGAAGAAAATGTCCAGAACACAAAAAGCAATCCAGGAATTTGAAAATACAGAACTCGAAAAGATGCGCACTTTTGATGCCTTCTTGCGGATACCCTCTGTTTCATCTGACCCGGAAATGAAACCTCATCTGCAAGAAGCAGCCGAATTTCTAAAATCGTACTTTGAGAAACTCAGCATGGATGAGGTGAGAATCTATCCCACTGACTTACACCCTGTAGTTTTTGCTGAGAAGCGCTCTGTCCTTCCAGAGGCAAAAACCCTCCTGATCTATGGTCATTATGATGTGCAGCCGCCGGATCCGTTGGATGCCTGGATAACGCCTGCATTCGAACCGACCATCCGCGGGGAGAACTTGTATGCCCGCGGAGCATCGGACATGAAAGGTCAGATCCTGGCATCGGTTTTTGCGCTTGAGAGCGTTCTGAAAACTGGAGAATTGCCCATCAATATCAAATTCATCCTCGAAGGCGAAGAGGAGATTGGATCTCCATCTTTGGAAGGCTTTATTCGCGACCACACTGATTTGTTGAAATGCGACATGATCCTCAATCCGGATGCTGGCATGATCAACAAAGACAGCCCCACAATTGTTAACGGGCTGCGCGGACTGGTCTACTTTGAAGTCCGCATTGATGGCCCAAAAATGGATCTGCATTCTGGTCTTTTCGGCGGAAATGTTGCCAACCCTGCTAACGTCCTGGCCAGGATCATCTCCCAACTTCACAACCCGGATGGATCAGTGGCAATTCCTGGCTTCTATGACCGTGTTCGGCCCCTGAGCGATGAAGATCGCCAAAAAATTGCCATGAATCCGACCAGCGAAGCTGATTTTCTGGAAGTTACTGGCGCGCCTGCCATTTTCGGTGAGCAAGGATACACCATGCTCGAACGCCAGGGGGCAAGACCGACTTTGGACGTGAACGGGATCTATGCCGGTTTCATCGGCGAAGGCGCAAAAACTATCATCCCCGCTTATGCCAAAGCGAAAATCTCCTGCCGGCTGGTCCCAGACCAGCAGCATGCAGAAATTTATGAACTCGCCGAAAAACACATCCGCACGCTGGTTCCTCCAACAGTGAAAGTCAGCTTCATCAAACATTCTGGCGGACCTTCCTACCTGGCAGACGATGCTCCCGGATTGCCCAACCTGATCCAGGCTTTCAAGGAATCCTGGCAGAAAGATGTAATTTATAAACGTGAAGGCGGAAGCATCCCCGTCGCAACAGTCATGCAGGAAATTTTAGGTGTCAAGTCAATCCTCACTGGCTTTGGTCTGCCCGATGACGCGATCCACTCCCCCAATGAGCATCTCCACCTGCCCACCTGGCGAAAAGGCATTAAAGCCTACATTCGTTTCCTGACCAGTTTCGAGGCCCAGGCGTGACGGGCAATCAGAAAGACTTGAGACTCCCCTCCTACGGCGGCCAGGCCGTCATGGAAGGCGTCATGATGCGCGGAAAACAGCATGTTGCCATGGCTGTGCGTGCGCCGGATGGTCAAATCCTCACTTACGAAGAGGAACTCCCCGCTCTTTACCGCTCTAAATGGATGAGCATTCCATTTCTACGAGGCATTTTAGGTTTGTGGGATTCTTTGAACCTGGGCATGCGCTTCCTCACAAAGTCCTCCAACATGGTCAGTGGTGAAGACGAGCAAATAGAGGGAAAAGACCTGATTCTTGCGGTTTTGCTGTCTCTTGGGCTAGGGATAGGGCTCTTTTTCCTGTTGCCGGCTTTGCTCACGGGTTGGTTGGACGGTCCACTGGGAATTGAACGGTTGGGAACACTTGGTACCTGGCTCAGCAATCTGATGGAAGGCTTACTGCGCCTTGCTCTCCTGGTAGTTTATCTTGCAGTGGTCGGCAGAATGCCGGAAATCCGGCGGGTATTCTCCTATCATGGCGCAGAACACAAAACGATCAACGCTTTTGAAGCCGGCGCGGATCTGACACCCAAAAACGTGAGCGAGTTTACCCTCGTTCATCCGCGGTGTGGAACCTCCTTTATGCTGACTCTCGTCTTGATTTCGATTCTGTTTTTTAGCCTTCTCGGCCCTCTCCCCCTGCACTGGCGCCTGCTCTCACGTATTCTCCTGCTGCCTGTGGTATCTGGAATAGCTTATGAATATATCCGATTTGCCGCCAATCACATGGACGAGTCCGCCCTGGTGCGTGCCTTGATCAAACCCAATCTCGCCCTGCAAAAGCTCACCACTCGTGAGCCTTCGGAAGATATGCTCGAGGTTTCGATCAAAGCATTCAACCTGATGTACGAGGCTGAACAGAAGGCATCCGAAAGCTCATCCGCATGAAACCCTGGCAGCAAACACTAGCGGGATTTTTGTTAGGACTGGTTGTGGTAGGAGCTATTATCCTGGTCGTGTCTCCCCAAAAAGGGCAACCAATTACCCTGGTAACCCGTACGCCCAACCTGACACCAGACCCTACCTCAACGCCCAAACTTATCCGGGTTCATATCACAGGGTCAGTCCAGCTTCCTGGTGTCTACACCTTGCCGGAAAACGCGCGTGTAGAAGACGCAATCCAGGCCGCCGGTGGACTGCAGGAGAGTTCTGATCCCCAATTGCTCAACCTTGCAGCCGCATTGGTGGATGGTCAGAGGATATACATTCCATCAGCGCAGGATGGGACCATGTCGACAGACGATAGAGGATTGAGTATTCAAACATCCCCAATGATCAACATAAACACGGCCAGTTTTGCCGAGCTGGACAGTTTGCCGGGCATTGGTGAGGTAAAAGCGCAAGCAATCTTGGATTATAGGCAGAAAAACGGACTTTTCACCGCGCTTGAAGATTTGCTGAAAGTGGACGGCATCAGCCAGTCACTTTTTGAAAAGCTGGTGGGGCTGATCACGCTTGGTGAATGAGATAGCAGGAAGAGACAGGTATAATAAAACCATGAACCTAAAAGAACGTTTGCAAGCAGACTTAATCCACGCCATGAAAACCCACGATGATACTAAAAAGTGGGTGGTCAAAATGATCAAAGCAGCCATCCAGCTGGCAGAAGTTGCCAAGGGCAATGAACTTGAACAGGACGAAATCATGGCAATTATTCAAAAGGAAATCAAAACCCGTCAGGAAGCCAGGTCTGACGCTGAGAAGGCACATCGCGAAGACCTGTTGACACAAGCTGACGCGGAAATTGCTTGCTTGAAGACCTATCTCCCGGCGCAATTAAATCCCGAGGAATTGCAAGATTTGGTTCGCAGCGTGATCGCGCAATGCAATGCCACCTCAATCAAGGACATGGGCGTTGTGATGAAGACCCTTCAACCTCAATTGGCAGGAAGAGCCAGCAATGCTGAAGCCAGTCGCGTGGTGCGGGAACTTCTGACAGGATAAACGCATGGCAGGAAAAACAGGCACAGAAAATTCAGGCAAGAAAGCCACCCACGGAATGCTCAAAGTCCTCATTCTGGTCATTTCGTGTCTTTTAGCCTTTGCTTGCCTTGTCTTGCCTGATATCCTGAGTGACCAAAGCGAATCCGTCCGCATCGGACAAGTTGCCCCACAGGAAATAACTGCTCCTTATTCCATCACTTTTGAGTCCAAAGTCTTTACCGATCAGGCCCGCAATGAAGCCGCGGCGGCAGTTGAGCCAATTTTTCTCCCGGCAGATCCCAGCATTGCCAAAGCGCAGCTTGAAACACTCAACAATGCCCTCTATTTCTTCACTTCTGTTCGAAACGACAAGTTTTCAACCCAGCAGCAAAAACTCAATGATATGCGTTCAGCTGAAAAGCTTACTCTGAAGGATGAAGCTTACCAAGCCATTTTAGACCTCACCGACGAAGACTGGCAAGCCATCAGCAAAGAAGCAAACCGGGTGCTCGAGTTGGTTTTGCGGGACAGTATACGCAATGACCAGATCGGTCGAACGCGCAGCAATTTACCAGCCGTCATTGATTTCGGATTCAAAAGCGATCAAACCCAGTTAATTACACTGATCGTCTCGCCGCTGATTGTCCCTACCAGCTTGTTTAGTGAAGAACAGACTCAGCAAGCCAGGGAAGCAGCCAGGAATAACGTGGAACCAATCATCAGGCAAATTATGGCAGGTGAAGTATTGGTTCGAAGGGGTCAAATTATTGATGATGCGGACCTGGAATCGCTGAACGTCTTCGGTTTGGGTGAGCCGAAAAACCGAAGGAATCTGCTCATCACCAGCGGTATTTTGGTTGCCGTCTGTGGTTTGATCTGCGCGACATACTACAATCGCCGGCGAAAATTCGAAGCCCTGATGGAAATCAGGACGATTATCATGCTGGCGGTTTTCTTCCTGATATTCCTCGCGCTGGCTCGTTTCCTGGTGTTGGACCGCACTGTCATTCCCTGGCTCTATCCTGTAGCTGCCTTTGGACTGACAGTCGCGATTGTATTGCGGGTCGAAACCGGCATGTTAATGAGTATGTTGCTGGCAATTCTGATTGTTTTCGGTCACCCACGCGACATGGAGCTGGCCCTCTTTTATATCCTTCCAACCTTTGCCGGCATCTTCGTGATCGGGCGTGCAAGGAGGATCAGCTCGTTTATTGGCACTGGTGCCGTAGTGAGCCTGGTTAGCATAGCTACGGTCCTCATTTTCCGGATTGGCGACTCTTTCACGGATTGGATGGGCTTAGCCTCGCTGATTGCTTCTGCATTGCTTAATGGTCTCGCCGCTGGTACGCTGACAATTCTGTTCGAATACATCTTTTCCTTTGTTCTTGATATTCCCACCGCCCTGCAATTGATGGATATTTCCAGACCCGATCACCCATTGATGCAGCATGTGCTCCAGACTATGCCCGGCTCCTATCAACATAGCCTCCAAGTCTCCAACCTGGCAGAACAAGCCGCCGAAGCCATCGGGGCTGACAGGCTGCTGGTCAGAGTTGGCGCTCTTTATCATGACGTTGGTAAATCCGTAAACCCCGGTTTCTTTGTTGAGAATCAAGTCCGCGACAGCGTTAACCCCCACGACGATATCTCCCCGGAAGTAGCCGCTGCAACCATCATCAAGCATGTCACCGATGGGGTCGCCATTGCAAAACGCTATCGTTTGCCTTCCAGGGTGATCGACTTCATCCGCGAACACCACGGCACAATGATTGCCCGCTACCAGTACGGAAAGGCTTGCTCATCAGCTCAAAATCCCGACGAAGTCGATCCGGAAATGTTTAGATATCCAGGGCCGGCTCCCCGCTCGAAAGAAACAGCTATCCTGATGCTTGCTGATGGCACTGAAGCCAGGTCCCGTGCTGAAAACGCCCGAACAGATGAAGAGATCCTTGAGACCATCAACGCGGTTATCAACTCCTGCAAAGATGCCGGTCAATTTGACAATACCGACCTGACCCTAAAAGACCTGAGCACCATTCGGGATTCGTTCTTCAAGACACTTCAACGGTCCTACCATCCTCGTATTCAATACCCTGATTCCAAGCGCGGAAAGACTGAACCGGTCAATGTCACAATTCGACCAATGACAGCTTCAGAAGAATAATATGCTCACGATAAAATCACGCCGTACGATCCAGAAAGAACTGGACGTAAAACGATTACAAAGAGCCAGCGCAACCGTCTTCAGCTTGCTTGAATTTGAAACCCAACCGGAGATCACACTCCAGATTACAGACGATCAAACAATTCAGAAATTCAACCTTCAATATCGTGACATTGACGAAGTTACGGATGTACTTTCATTCGAAAACGCCTTTACTGATCCGGAGAGCGGTGAAACTTATCTGGGAGATATTCTTATTTCCTATGAGACAGCAAAGAGGCAGGCCGACACCCGCGGACTGCAATTAATGGATGAGCTTGAGATGCTGCTCGTTCACGGCATTTTGCATCTGACCGGCATGGATCACGCCTCAACCCCCCAGTGGCAGGAAATGTCCACTCTGCAGGATAAGATCCTCGCGGAACTCAGCAACCCCATCCAAAAAAGTATTCACAAACCAGAATAATTTCTGCACCCTTTCTATTGCCACAGGAAGACCTGTACGTTAAGCTTCCTGGAGTCGAATCTAACCCGCTTCTCAGACTGAAAGCTATAATTCTGGTACAATCCAACCAGGCGATCGCACTATTCTCTTGATCTGTGCGATTCTATTGAATATGCCAAAAAAAAGGAGATTGTAGGAGTAAATATGCACAAAGATTTCTTGGATATTATCGATTACACCCCCGAAGAGCTGCTTGCCCTGCTCAATTTAGCCAGGACGCTAAAGGAAGGATATCAGGCAGGCGGCAATCAGCCAACCCTGAAGGGTAAAGTGTTGGCACTAATTTTCCAAAAGCCTTCACTGCGAACCCGTGTCAGTTTCGATATGGGTATGCGCCACCTCGGAGGAGACGCACTGTATCTCTCACCAAATGAGATTGGACTGGGCAAGCGCGAGTCCATTGCCGACATCGCCCGGGTGCTCTCGGGCATGGTACACGGCATCATGGCGCGCGTCTTTGAGCACCAACATGTGCTCGAGCTCGCAAAATGGTCGTCCATCCCGGTCATCAACGGTCTCAGTGACTACAGTCATCCCTGCCAGGCGATGGCAGACATCATGACCGTCTATGAAGAATTTGGCAAAATCAAAGGTGTCAATATCACTTATGTTGGCGATGGCAACAATGTAGCTGTCTCACTAATGCAGATCTCCGCCAAATTGGGCGCAAATTTTACAATTGCCAATCCAATAGATTATGACATGCCAGCAGAAGCGATCGAGACTGTCAAACCGATCGCGGCTGCCAGCGGCAGCAAATTAACTTTTCTCAACGATCCTCACGAAGCCGTCAAGGGTGCTCACGTGATCTATACCGACACCTGGACAAGCATGGGGCAGGAAGAGGAAACTGCTAAACGTGAATTGGTCTTTCCCCCATATCAGGTCAATGACCAACTGGTAGCTGAAGCCGATCCGGAAGTAATTGTCATGCACTGCCTGCCCGCCCACCGAAACCAGGAAATTACAGACGAAGTCGCCGACGGACCTCACTCACGCCTCTTCCCCCAGGCACACAATCGTCTGCACGCACAGAAAGCCATTCTGCAAACACTATTAGGAGAGAAATAAATGAACACGAAAGACTACATTGAAATCGAAGACCAATACGGCGCACATAATTACAAACCGCTGAGTGTTGTGCTTTCTGAGGGCAAAGGCGTTTGGGTTTGGGATGTTGAAGGAAAAAAATACCTTGACTGTCTCAGTGCATATTCTGCTCTCAATCAAGGGCACTGCCATCCGCACATCGTTAAGGCCATGGTTGACCAGGCACAAAAAATTGCTCTGACTTCACGCGCCTTCCGCAACGACAGACTTGGCCAGTTATACAAAAAACTGGTTGACCTCACCGGTTATGAGCGCGTGCTTCCCATGAACAGCGGCGCGGAAGCGGTTGAAACAGCTATCAAGGTTGCGCGCAAATGGGCTTATGTAGTCAAGGGTGTTCCCAAGTATGAAGCCGAAATTATTGTTGCTGCTGGTAATTTCCACGGGCGCACCGTAACTGTAGTCTCTTTCTCTACTGAACAATTTTATAAGGAGGCCTTCGGACCTTTCACACCTGGTTTTAAAATTGTCACTTATGGCGACATTGAAGAAATGAAAGCCGCCATCACGCCTAATACGGCAGCTGTCATGCTGGAGCCAATTCAAGGCGAAAATGGCGTGGTTTTACCTCCCGATGGCTATCTTAAAGCAGTCTCAGACCTGTGCAAAGAAAACAACGTTCTATTCATTGCTGATGAAATCCAAACTGGTCTCTGCCGAACGGGCAAGTGGTTCGCCTCACAGCACGAAGACCTGCGTCCGGATGTAATCGTCATCGGCAAAGCCCTTTCTGGCGGTATGTATCCCGTTTCAGCAGTCCTGGCTGATGACGCGATTTTGGGGCTATTCCAACCTGGCGAGCATGGTTCCACTTTTGGCGGCAGCCCACTCGCCGCGGCTGTTGCTGTGGCAGCCCTTGAAGTTCTGGATGAAGAACACCTTGCAGATCGCGCGATGGAACTTGGAAATTACTTCATGTCAAAACTTCGCCAAATCGATTCACCCGTCGTTAAAGAAGTTCGCGGACGCGGCTTGCTGATCGGCGTTGAACTCTATCCTGAAGCTGGCGGAGCCCGCCGCTACTGCGAAATGCTGCAGGAAGCCGGCATCCTTGCCAAGGAAACACACGACAACGTGATCCGTTTTGCCCCACCACTCGTTATCGAGAAAGAAACCCTCGACTGGGCACTCGAAATCATCGCGGATGTCTTGAAAAGATAAGGAAGTCTACTATGTACCGGTTTGCCAAGATAGTTGCCACATTAGGTCCCAGCAGCTCTACTGAAGCTGTGCTGGTGGAGATGGTAAAAGCAGGGGTGGATGTCTGCCGTTTGAATTTTTCACACGGGTCCCACGAGGACCACGGCGAGAAAATCAAGTTGATTCGCAAAATCTCAAAAGATCTTGGCAAACCTATTTCAATCCTCATGGACCTCCAGGGTCCCAAACTACGTATCGGCGTCTTACCGGATGGGGTTATTAAGCTCCGGTCTGGACAAGAAGTCGCATTATCTTCCCGCAAAGATCCACAAAATCTTCCCGAAGGCGTGGTTTTCATTCCCTTTGACGTTCCCAAATTACATGAAGCCCTTGTTCCAGGCAACCATATCCTCCTGGATGACGGTCAGCTCGAGTTTGAAGTGCTGCGCCTGGATGGTGAAACCATTTATGCAAGGGTCATCCTTGGCGGCAACCTGAAATCCCACAAAGGCGTCAACCTTCCCGGCTCCAATCTCGACATTCCCGTTCTTACTGCCAAGGATCTCGAAGATCTTAAATTTGGGCTCGAGGCAGGGGTTGACCTCGTGGCTATTTCCTTTGTCAAAAAAGCTTCAGACATCGAGATGGTTCAAGATACTATGCGCAATATGGTGGGTAATCGGCGCCTACCCCCCATTGTTGCCAAATTGGAGCGCCCTGAAGCGATCACCAACCTGGAAGAGATCATCAAAGTAACCGATGGTGTGATGGTCGCCCGCGGCGATCTGGGCGTGGAAATATCGCCTGCCCTGGTACCATCAGTTCAAAAAGAAATCATCAAAAAAGCAAATAACCTGGGTAAATTTGTTATCACTGCCACCCAAATGCTTGAATCGATGATCAACAATCCCCGCCCCACCCGCGCTGAAGCAGCCGATGTGGCCAATGCAATTTTTGATGGCACCGATGCCGTCATGCTTTCTGCCGAATCTGCTGCCGGTAAGTATCCAGTCCAGAGCATCCGTATGATGGCAAACATCATTTCGGAGTCCGAAAACCATGCGGCTGATTGGGGACACCACAACATTCTGCAAGCCGATATCTCGAATGATGACGCTATCGTCATTTCACATGCCGCGCGTGATATGACTCAGGATACAGACGTAGGTGCAATTGTGGTCTTTACGCGTTCCGGAACTTCGGCTCTCTGGATCAGCAAGACCAAACCAAACGTTCCAATTTTTGCCTTCACCCCGGAACTCAGCACCTACCAATGGCTGGGAATCTGTTGGGGCGTTACACCCTTCCGCGTTCCACACGCCGACACCCTGGAAACAATGGTCACCCATGTCGAGACGGCACTGACCGCTGCAACCACCCTGAAAGGTGGTGACCAGGTTGTGGTAATCTCCGGCTTCCCTGTCGGAGCATTTACCAGCCCAAATCTTGCAATGCTTTATACCCTTAAAGGCTGATGCAATCTATCAGGACCAAACTCAAAGGCTTTTGTCATTTACACAAAAAAACCGGTCTTTTCAGACCGGTTTTTTTCTAACTTTTACTAATAAAGCGTGGCATTTATTGCCTCAAGCGACTCGCGGCTCGGGCGCAAGCGGTCTTTTGTGAGGCGATTCAGCGGCTCCTCAGGAAGATCGTACTTCTCCTGGATGGTTGGGGGAACTCCTGAAAAATAGATCAAACCAGTCGCGAAGTAATGATACTTGTAAGACTCCGTCAGGAGATCCAGCGCAGCATGAAGATCGGTGGGATCATAATCCTTGTCGATCTTCTTTAACACCAAATAAGATCCATCCTGGAGCTGGACCTCACGATAAGAGCCTTCTGCAAAATTCTCAAGCTGAATCTCTTCACGACTCCGAAAGTGCGCTATATCCTGGATAGGCGCTTCATGTTCCCGACCCCAGGAGTAGGATTGCAGGGCTTCGTCACGGTTGTTAAATGTGACACACGGGCTGATGACGTCGATCACAGCCACACCATTCTGAGACAAAGCAGCTTTGATCAACTGCTTCATCTGCTTCACATCTCCGGAGAAGGTGCGAGCCACAAAAGGCGCTCCACTGATCAGCGCCTCCATACACAGGTCAAGCGGAGGAAGTATATTAACACCCTGGTGCTTTAGCCTGAGACCCTGGTCGGAAGTGGCAGAAAATTGCCCCTTGGTGAGACCATAACATCCGTTGTTTTCGATGATGTAAACCATTGGCACATTGCGGCGGATGACATGTTTGAAGTGCCCCATGCCAATACTGGCCGTATCGCCATCGCCGGAGATACCCAGAATTTTGATTGAAGGATCTCCAAAACAAGCTCCCGTCGCCAGGGTTGGCATTCGTCCATGTAAACCATTGAAGCCAAATGAGCGGTCGAGGAAATAATTTGCGCTCTTGCTTGAGCAGCCGATGCCGCTAATTTTCATTACTTTTTCAGGAGCGATGCCCAGCTCCCAGACAGCAGCCTGAATCTGATTTGAAATAGCATTATGACCGCAGCCTGGGCATAGGGTTGATGGTTTTCCCTTATAGTCAGTCAGTGCGAGACCGATCCGATTTAACTCAACGTGTTTTTCCACCTTTTTTCTCCTTTGCTAAGATGCTTTCAGCTGTCCATGCCGCAGTCAAAGGAAGACCGCCAATTACTGAGATTGAGATCAATTTTTCTGAGTATTCCGAAACCTCGAGGGAGAGGATCTGCTCCAATTGCCCGTCGCGATTGAGTTCCACAACATAATTCCGCGCATGGCTGGCAATAAACTCCCGCACCGCGGAATTTGCAGGCAGTGCGCGCACACGCATATAATCCGCGTTAACTCCCTTTTCCGCCAGAATGTCCTGAGCCTCAATCATCGCGTCATGGGTAGAGCCCATCCCGATAATTCCGATATCAGCTTCAACCTTGGACCTGCGAATGACCGGTCCAGGCAAGTCCTTAACCACACCTTCCAGCTTTCGTCCGATTCGACCTAACATATCTGACCAGTTTTCGGGATCTTCGCTGTAATTTCCATACTCATCATGCCCTGTCCCGCGGGCAAAGTAAGCCGCCTTGGGACTCAGATTGCCAATTACGGTGCGATAAGGAATCCCATCTCCATCAAGATCCTTATACCGTCCCCAATCCTTGAATTCCTCCAGCTTTTCTTCCCAAATGATCTTGCCCCGCTCGATGGGCTGATTGGGATATTCAAAGCGCTTGGTGACCCAGGTGTTCATTCCGAGGTCAAGATCGGACAGCACAAATATCGGGGTTTGATACTTTTCTGCGATATCAAGCGAACGCCAACCAAACTCAAAACATTCCGTGACAGTACCTGGAATGAGAATAACATGCTGGGTGTCTCCATGTCCAAGTGTATAAATCATGGAGAGATCGCCCTGGGCTGTCCGGGTAGGCAAACCGGTGCTCGGCCCCACCCGCTGCACATTCCAGATCACCATGGGGGCTTCAGTGAAATATGCCAGACCAATATTTTCCGTCATCAGGCTTAATCCAGGTCCGGAAGTAGCGGTCATCGCCCGCAATCCAGCCCAACCAGCCCCCAATGTGGCACCAGCAGCAGCAAGTTCGTCCTCCACCTGCAAAATCACACAAGTGTTCTTTCCAGTTTGTGGATCTTTCCGCAATTTGTCCACCTGATCTATCGCTGATTCGACCAGGCTCGTTGCTGGGGTAATTGGATACCAGCCGCAAAATTGCAGTCCGCCATAAAGCGCACCCAGCGCACCCGCGTTATTACCATCTGTAAGAATGTAGTCACTTAATTCTGGCAATTGTTCCAGGTAGAAGTGATCTTTCTTTTCTAAGTTCTCAAGTGCATATTGGAAGCCAAGTTTCACAATATTAAAATTCGATTCAGCAACAGTTGGTTTGCTTTGGAACTGATGCTCAATGGTAGCTTTCAAAATTTCTTCGGGAATACGCAGCACCTGACCCACAATGCCGACGTAAAGCATATTCTCCATGTAAGTTTGAAGATTTCGAGGCGCGTCCACCTGCTTCATCAAGGTCTTGATGGGCATAGGATAGACGATCACCTCTTTATCCTTTATTTCGGGTTTTTCCAGGTGGTCGGCATAGAACAGCACCCCTCCATCCTGGAGGTAAGTTACGTCCTTATGGATGGTGGCTGAGTTCATCGCCACGACCACATCGTCGTGGGCTATGCGCCCGGTATAACCGCGGGCTGAAGCCCGGATCACAAACCAGGTGGGTAACCCCTTGATATTGGACGGGAAAATGTTCTTACCGGAGGTCAGGATCCCCATACGAAACAGCGAACGGTAAAGGATGCTGTTCGCTGTAGCACTGCCGGATCCATTGACCGTGCAGATAGCCACACAGACTTCGTTGACAATCCGCTCGTCACCCTGCAGCAATTTTTGCGTGGAATCTAGCATTACGATTATCTCTCCTTTTACTCAAATCTTTGTCGAAGATCTGCTTTCTTGAAAGTTTTTATCAAATCAAAATGAGTCACCAAGGCTTCATATCCTTTTTCATAAGCTTTGCTTGCGATTGCATCCAGCATCTGGCGGTGATAACTCCAGACACTTTCCAGGTATTCATGGTTGCGATAATATTGGATTCGAGATGCCTCATAGAGATCCCAGTAGGTTTCAAGCACACTGTTGAGCACACGATTGTTTAACGGGCGATAAATCGCCAGGTGAAAATTTCGATGTTCTGCGGTGGGTATCACCACCGGACTTTGGTTAATTTTCCAGTTAGCCCGTTCTTCCAGTGTCTGGAGCTCCTCAATCTGGGATTTGCCCAGGAGAGCACAGGCTTCATACCAGTAAGCAATCTCGAGTTGCCGGCGCACAGATGCATATTCCTGGAAAAGCCCGGGGTCGACCCGCAACCCATAGGTCATTGAAAGTGTCAGAGGGCGCGTAAGACAAAATTCATGTCTTTGGATACCTGTTCGTGTGCGCACCTCAACAAAACCCAACTCTTTTGGGACTTCAAGCTGCTCGCGAACACTGGCCGTGGAGATGCCAAGTTGAGAACTTAACTCTGATATGCTTGGAATAGGCTCATCCTGACGGGTAGCGTCTGCAATAAACTTCAAAACAGGACTGAGCTCGTTGATCATATTTATCTGATTAATAATATTAATTAATCACTATCATTCTAACCTCCTCCATCAGATCGGTCAAGGTACAAATACCTAACACACATACAAAATTCGACGGCCGAAAATTAACCGAAAATTGACCTTGACCAATTCAGCTTTCGTGTGTAGAATAAATAGGTTAATGTAATTGTTAGATTTGTGAGGAGTTAAAGATGACCCCATTACCCAAAAGAAAACTGTCTTCCGGTCGCCGGGACCGCCGCCGCGCGCATGATGCCCTTAAAGCTCGCAACGGTATCGCTTGCCCAAATTGCGGTGAGCCTCGCCTGCCCCATCGTGTTTGCCCGAAGTGTGGTTTCTATCAAGGTAGAGAAGTTCTCACCATTGATAACGAATAGTCACTGATTTTTTTGCAACCTACAGCCCAGTATATCTGGGCTTTTTTATTTCCGATAATCTTCAAAAAATGCCAGAAGCTGCCTGGGGAGCATTCCATCAATCAGGATGCCATCCTCCAGGTGTTCGACATTCCTGACATGCCCTTTTTCGTGCATCAACGAAACCAGCCTGCCTTCCGCGTAAGGCAGTTTGACCGTTACGGGAACAAAGGTCAGATAGGTGCCAACCGCGATTGCTTCGGCTAATTCCGTTAAGCCTTCCCCGGTCAGCGCGCTGATCAGGACAGCATCCGGTTCAGCAATCTCTCTCAATGTTTTAATCTCGCCTGAACTCAGTAAATCTGTTTTGTTGTAAACGGTCAGGATCGGAATGTCGGCTGCGCCGATCTCTTCCAGCGTCTCCAATACCGTCAGCCTTTGCGACTCGGCGTTCTTGTGGGAGGCATCCACCACGTGGATGAGCAAATCCGCTTCCACAATTTCTTCCAGGGTTGCCCGGAAAGCTGCCACCAGGTCGGTTGGTAATTTCTGGATGAAGCCCACCGTGTCCGTCAGCAGGAGCGTTTCACCAGCAGGTAGTTCGAGTTGCCTTGTGGTTGGGTCGAGCGTGGCAAACAGCTGATCCGCAACGTAAATCTCCGCTTTTGTAAGCTTGTTGAGCAGCGTGGACTTGCCTGCATTGGTGTAGCCCACCAAGGCCACAACCGGAATATTGGATTTTCGTCGTTGTTGGCGGTGCCGGTTGCGGTGCTCACGCACTTTGTCCAGCTCCTCTTCGAGTTTGACAATCTTCTTTTTAATTTCACGTCGGTCAACTTCAAGCTGAGTCTCACCAGGTCCGCGTAAGCCAACGCCCCCCACTCCGCCTGACCTGCCTGATGCCCCACCTGTTTGCCGGGCGAGGTGCGTCCAGGCGCCTGTCAGACGCGGCAAGCGGTAGCGGTATTGCGCCAGCTCCACCTGCAGTATGCCTTCCCGCGTGTTCGCGTGCTGCGCAAAAATATCCAGGATCAAGGCTGTCCGATCGACAACTCGCTTGTTATCGCCCAATTCCTTTTCCAGCTCACGTTGATGGCGTGGGGATAGTTCGTCATCAAATAAGATGATTTTCGCGTCGAACTCCTCAGCCAGCAGCTTGATTTCCTCAAGCTTCCCTTTCCCAACATAGGTGCGTGAGTTCGGCGATGACAGGTTTTGGGTAACCTCTCCAACCACCTCCAAACCTGCAGTGTCAGCCAGTAGTGCCAGCTCCTGCAGAGAATCTTCGAGCGTAAACCTCGGATCCTCTATAGATCTAATATGCACCCCTACCATCAGAGCAGGTTCGGGCACCGCTTCAGTATTGATTTGTTCGTTTGTGGAGTTCTTATCGTTGTTTTTCAACCCAATCCTTTATTCTTCGCATGGCTTCAGCAATCCGATCAGTGGGGATCACGATTGAAATGCGGATGTAATCAGCTCCGCTGGGGCCATAGATCACGCCCGGTGTGATGCTCACACCAGTGTCCTGCAGCAGGTCAGCGCAAAACTTTACAGGATTCGAAAAGCCTTCAGGTAGTTTCGCCCAAAGGTACAGCGCTGCTTCCGGTAAATCCACATCAAAACCAGCATCAATCAAGCCTTCATAAACCACATCGCGCCGCGCCTGATAAATCTTATTGCGCTTTTGCAGCCAGGACTGGTCAGAAGTCAGGGCAACTATTGCTGCATCCTGGATGGGAGCAAAGATCGAGGAATCGATCTGGCTCTTATAGTTAGCCAATAAACGAATGATCTCGGTGTTGCCAACTGCCATGCCGATGCGCCAGCCCGCCATATTATAGGTTTTGGAAAGGGAATTGAATTCCACTGCCACGTCCTTGGCTCCATCCACTTCAAGAATGCTGGGGGGAATATAGTCGCCAAAAGCCAAATCACAATAAGGGGCATCATGGGCAATCAGAATGTCATATTTGCGGGCATAATCAACCGCTCTGGCAAAGAAATCAAGGCCTGCTGTAGCTCCGGTTGGATTATTAGGATAATTAAGCCACATGATCTTGGCCTTTCTGGCTACGTCCTCAGGAATGGCATCAAAGTCGGGCAGAAAGTTGTTCCGCTTCAAAAGGGGCATAAAGTGATACTTTGCTCCCGCCAGCTCAGCACCTGCCAGGTAGACCGGATAATATGGATCGGGCAAAAGTACCGTGTCGCCCGGGTCAAGCAGGGTATGGTTCAGGTTAAACAGGCCTTCCTTTGAACCAATCAAGCCTAATGCTTCCTTGTTTGGATCGATGTCCACGTCAAATCGCCGCTTGTAATAGGTGCTGACGGCCTTTAAGAAAGCCGGTGAACCACCGGCTGGTGAGTAGCCGTGCTTCTTCGGATTTCGAACTGATTCAACCAGTTTGTCTACAATAAAATCTGCGGGCGGCAGATCAGGCGAACCCATATCCAGCCGGATCAAATCGAGGCCGCGATCCGTGAGATTTGCCACCACCTCTTTTAAAGCTGCAAAAAAGTACGGTTTGAGATTTGCTACAGGTTTTGCCGGATTAATCATATCTCCTGAACACTTTCTCCTTTTCTTTTCATTATAAGCCACCCGCTTCTAAATGGGGAAATCTTTTACTCATAACTATGCTTGCGGGGAAACTTGATAAACCAGCAGGATTTCATAAGCTTTGGTATACTTCTTGCATCAAGCAAACTGACAGTTTTTTTCTGTTTTGCGGAAGGTAAATTATGCTGATACTCCCTAGTCAACAGACGACCACCTCGATGTCGGCGCATCTGGCACAGACTATGACTCTGCTTGGTCTTACTCTGGAGGAACTCCAGCAAAAAATCGACTCGGAACTTGCATCAAATCCCGCGTTGGAATTGTTGGAAGAACGCATTTGCCCAATGTGCAAACGTCCCCTTCCCCCCCAAGGTCCTTGTCCGATCTGCAGCCAGCCATCCTCTTCTGAGTCGCAGGACCCCATCGTTTTTATTTCACCCCGTGAAGACTTTTACACCGGCTCAGCCTCCAGCACCGGCGAAGTGCCCGAGGAACCGTTCGTCTCAGAATCGATCGATCTCCCAAGTTATGTCCTGCGCCAGGCAGCGACCGATCTGCCCACTGAAGACCGTTTGATAGCAGCCTACATCCTCACGCATCTCGATGAGGATGGTTTTCTCACCACAACTGCCCTCGAGGTCGCCCGCTATCATCATCGTTTGCCGTCTGAAATCACAGCCTTGATCGAAAAACTCAAACGCTGCGACCCGGTGGGCGTCTGTTCAGCCAATCCGATCGAAGCCATGCTGGCACAGGTTGAGGCATTGTCCGAAACCGTGACTGTGCCTGCTTTTACGCGCGAAGTCGTGGCAAAGTATCTTCACCAAATGAGTCAGCACCATTACCCTGAAATCGCCCGTGCCCTGGGAACAAGCTCACAGCAGATCCAGAAAATCATGGCTTTCATCAGCGAGAATCTCAATCCATTTCCAGCGCGTGCCCACTGGGGAGACGTGCGCAATCCCAACAGCAACGACTCGCAGGTCTTTCATCAGCCTGACATCCTCATTTACCATCTCAATGAAAACCCTGCTAATCCCCTGGTGGTTGAGATTATCCTCCCAATCCGCGGCACACTGCGGGTCAACCCGCTCTTCAAATCCTCCCTCAAACAGCTTGAGCAGGACAAAACGGAAGAATGGCGCGGGGATATCGAAAAGGCGAATCTCCTGATCAAATGCATCCAACAGCGTTCAAATGCCTTAAGACTGCTGCTTGAGAGATTGGTTGTCATCCAAAAAGATTACATTCTGCGTGGTGATCTGGAGATGAAGCCCCTCACGCGCGCTGAAATTGCAGGCTTGCTCGACATGCATGAATCTACTATATCCCGCGCTGTTTCCAGCAAAACAGTTCAGCTCCCAAACAAAAAAATCGTTCCCCTTTCGATTTTCTTTGACCGGAGCTTGTCTCATCGCACTCTAATCAAGCAGATGATTGAGCAAGAAGATCACCCGATGAGTGACTCTGAGATCCAAGGCTTGCTCCAAGAGCAGGGGATCAAGATCGCCCGGCGAACGGTTGCCAAATACCGCTCGATGGAAGGCATCCTGCCCGGAAATCTCCGTCAAAGTAAAACCAGGTAGCATGGTCCCTGTCTCACTCGACCAACAAAACACAAAATCACCGGGTGATTCCCATCAGGATTTTTCACTGCTGGATCGGTCTCTGATCCTGGAGTTGATTCCTGCCGCTGCTTTAGTCTATCGCCGTACAGATGACCGGATTCTCAGTGCCAATCGCAAATTCTTCGATCTGACCGCCTTGACACTGGACGCGCTGCAGGATCTTTCGCTCAATACGCTGATCCCGGGCGACCCGGATACAAACCCCACCGGAGAGCAAAGCCGCCCGGTGCGTCTGCAAATTGCCAGCGGCGACCTCATTCTCGCCAACATGCGAATTTTGTCCATCAGCCTCACCAACCAGGTGGTCGTTCTCACTTTTTCACCCCCTGATTCTGAATTCGAAATCAGGCGGGAACTCCTGGAACAAGAATACCGCTTTGACAATTTTTCGCTTCTGACCACGCTGGGCAGCCAGAACTCTTCACAGGCAGTTTTCCAAACCGCGAGCCAAATTCTGCAGCGGATGCTAAGCCCCAGGGTGATTCTTGCCTACCGCGTCAACCCTCGGGACGAAAAACAGCTTCAACTTCTGAGCCCATTCCCCCAAACAGAGGCTTTCCCTTCGACCCTTGATATCGGATTGCTTGAAAGCACCCCGAGCTTGAATCTCTGGAAATTGCAGCGTGAGCCCCAAAACCAGCTGCAGGAAATCGCGTTGATGGAGGGCTACCATTATTTGCTTACGCTCCCCCTGCTCCACAACAACACACCGCAGGGATTGATGCTGGCAGCAGGCGAGTCACCTTACCCCGATGATGACACCCTGCGCTACCTGGCGCTTATGTCCGCTCATGCCGCGTCAGCGATCCAGGGGCTGAACAGCCTCGAAAGTGCCCAGAGGACTCTCAACAATATCCGCCATGTCGTCCAGATCCAGCATGCCATCACCGACAACCTCGAAGAAGGCGTCATCATCCTCACCCCGGATCTGTGCATTGCTGAGATGAATCCAGCGGCTGAGTTTTTGCTCGGCTATGCCAGCAAAGAAGTTTTCCGACAGAAAGCTGAAATGGTTCTGATCGGCAACGAGACACTTTCGACCCTCTACAAATCCGCCCAACAAGGTATCAGCACCCTGGTGGGAAACAACTTCAGGCTCAACAACCGCTCGGGCGACTCCTTCATGGCGCAAGTGCTCTGTATTCCAGTTGTCGAAAAAGAAAAAGTCCGCAGTATCGTCCTGATCCTGCGCGACATCAGTCAGACTGAGCAGATCCGCGCTCACTCCCAACAGCTTGAACAGCGGGCATTCCTGGGTGAGGTTTCTGCGATTTTCGCGCATGAAGTCAAAAACCCGATCAACAGCATATCCACAGGCTTGCAGTTGATGGGGCTCACCATGAAACCGGACGATCCCCATGCGAACCTGGTCACCCGCTTGCAGAACGATTGCCTGCGTCTGACGCATTTAATGGATTCGACCCTTACATTCTCCAAACCGGTGGAATACAATTTTGCTCCGGTTGACCTCGCCAGCCTGATCAACTCCATCCTGGAGCGTTGGGCGCCCAGGATGTACCGCTTGAATATCAGTTACAATCTTGAGCAGCAGCCTGCCAACCCCATGGTGTTAGCAGATGCCCGCGCAATTGAACAGGTTTTTGTGAATCTGATCAGCAACGCCCTGCAGGCAATGGAAAATGATGGCGGTAGTCTGAACATTAAAATTCATCCGGTTTCACCTGAAACCAATCCGCCTCAATATGAGATTATCGTGGCTGATTCAGGTCCAGGCATCCCGGAAGATCTGATCAAGCACGTTTTTGAACCCTTCCTGACTACCAAAGCAAAGGGCACGGGCTTGGGATTGGCTATCTCGCGCCGGATTATCACGGCGCATAAGGGAAATATTTACGTTGAGAGCTTTCCAGGCGGAACAATGTTCCACGTCCTCCTCCTGAAAGCGACTTAAGGAGTTACATGGCAGCAACTGTTTTAGTCGTTGATGATGAAGAAACCGCCCGCATGGTCGTTTCTGAATTTTTGCGTTCGAAAGGTTACGAAGTCCTCGAAGCCGGCACTCTGGCAGATGCCCGTGCTGTCATCTCGAAGGGTGTCGCAGACATCATCATCCTCGACGTGCGCCTACCCGATGGGTATGGTCCGCACTTGCTCACCGAAACCTCACGCCTTCCTCTGCGCCCCCAGGTTATCATAGTCACTGCCCATGGCGAAGTCTCGATGGCGGTTGACGCCATGAAAAATGGCGCGCAGGACTTCATGGAAAAGCCGCTTGACCTGCTCGAGATGGAAAAATCAGTCAATCGTGCGGCTGAGGTAATTTCCATGCGCCGGGAGTTGGCGCATTTGCGCAGCAACCAGGGCAAGCACGATGAATTCATCATTGGCGACACACCCCAGATGAAACACATCCTGGAACTGGCAGGTCGCGCATCAGAGTCTTCAGTTTCAGTTCTGATTACCGGGCCAACCGGTACAGGCAAGGAAGTGCTGGCGCAGTACATTCACCAAAATGGACCGCGTTCTGGCAAACCCTTCATCGACATCAACTGTCCTGCTATCCAACCAACAATGTTTGAATCCGAGCTTTTTGGGCATGAGGCTGGTTCCTTTACTGGCGCGACCAGCAAACGGAATGGTTTGATGGAAATCGCCGATGGCGGCATCCTCTTCCTCGATGAGATCTCTTCCATGCCAGTCGACCTCCAGGCAAAATTCTTACGCGCGCTGGAGGAACGTGCTTTCAGGCGGGTTGGCGGATCAAATCTGATCCGCGTTGACGTTCAGGTGATTGCCGCTTCAAACCGCGACCTGAAAGAAATGATCGCAAGGCATGAGTTCAGGGAGGATCTCTATTACCGCCTCAAGGTTGTCGACCTGGATTTGCCATCATTAGCAGAGCGCCGCCAGGACATCCCCGATCTGGTAGGTTACATGATCCGAAAGTTCAACCAACGCCTGGGCAATAACATTCTGGATGTCTCACCGGCAGCAATGCAAGCGATGATTGACTATGATTGGCCTGGAAATATTCGGGAATTAAGCAATGCCATCCAACACGCGGTTCTGTTCTGCGATGAGCCCACTATTGAGCTCAACCATTTACCAAAAGACATCACCAAATAAGCACTTTTGAAGGTCAGGCTGGCAAGCTTGGCATAGTAGTTGCAACATAACCTCCGACAAGTATTTTCATCGGAGGTTATTTATGTTAACTAATGGAGATCAGGTCCTTCTAATTGTTTCAATAGTGCTTTTCGCATTGGGCTTTCTTTGCCTGATCCTGAGCATTGTCATCCTGGTTAAACAGTCGCTTGGTCGGAACATTCAGAGCATTGCAGAATCGGCAACGATTTTGGCTGAGAAAGGGATCACCGAAGGAGTATCGGGGCTGGTTGGTAACGCTTCGCTGCTCATCAGCTCCCTGAATGACCTTGCCAAGTCCAACACAGGCATTGGCATTTTCTTTGTCTTCCTGAGCCTGGTTCTCTTTGCTGGTGCTTACTATATGCTTAAACCATTCATTGGCGCCATGCCCTAATCTTACTGAAAGGAATGACAATGTCGATTGAGAGATTGCTTGATCAGATCCGGGTCCGCTTTGATTCGCAGACTGCCCGCGCGGTGGTCAGCGCTTTTCGCGCTGAGCCACTCGCCTGGCATTATTTTGAAAATACACCCGACCTGGAACAATGGCTGTCGTTTGCTTCCGATGACCTCTCCTGCTGGCAGCCTGCCGTGTTTGCGCTTTTCTCTCTCGACCAAACCCTGCCCGAACAGGATCTGACCAATCTCGAAATCAACCTCCCTGCCGAATTACACGAGCGGGTCACGAATGTTTTCGAAATGACCCGCCTGACTGGTCTTGAACCGACAAGTTTGCCAGATGCTGCTCTGCTTGCCCTTCATTTGCGTGAATTCCGCCGCAAAGAAGGCTCGTGGGATGCAATCTCCGAAAATCTGTTCACGGGCAAGTGCCGCCTTGCGGTTTGGAAAACTGCTTTCGCGATTCTTCCTCAACTTGTGCCTGATTTTGACGCCGCCATGGACAGCCTGGTTACACAGCTTTCGCCTCAGCATGCAGAGACACTGGGCAGCCTGATTGTTCACCAGGTGGTGATCAATCCAGGCGACGAAAACATCCGCTATCAAACCTATCGCCGCAGGCTTCAAAAAGCTCCCATCGAACTCCAAATTTCCGCCCTCCGCGCCATGCGCTCTATTGAAGATGAATCACTGATTAAACTGCTTGCAAACAGTTTTTTGGCTCAGGTTCAGTCAGCTAATGGGGATTTTAACAAAAATGCCGGCCAATCAGCAGTCGAATCTTTCCGCCAGCAGGCTGTTCTCAGCCAGATCGCCGGACAGCCCGCCCAGGCCTCGCGCGCAATTGACCATGCCTTCAATGCCCTGAACCGACAACAAGCCGAAATCCTGCGCAATCTCGCTTTTGAACTCGAGACCTCCAACCCTGAAGAAGCCCGGAAGACCTGGGAAGAAATTCTGCGTCTGCAGCCAGATAACACGACTTATAAGAAAGAATACGCGGAATTTCTGATCGCAAATGATGATCCTGATTATGGTTACGAAATCCTTCAGGAGATACCGGATGATGCCACCAGGGCGCTTTACGCCTTACGTTATCCGGTCATCAGCGCGACTGACCCGGTAGGTACCCATTCCCTGGATAAAGCGCTCGAAAAAACAACGCTCCAAACCAGCAGCTCGCGTTTTTCTTCTGAGTCCGACAATCTCAAGGCTGCCCGCTACGCGTTTGAAAACAAAAAGTATCAGACTGCCAGTAATTTCATCCACAAAGCACTTTCCGAAAATCCTAACGATCTCCAGACTATCAAGCTTTCTGGTCAGATCGATCGCCACATGGCAAACATCGATGATGCAATTGAATCCAGCGCGCTGCTGGCTTTGTTTGAACCTCAAAATCAAGCCAACAAAAAGGATCTTGCCTCTCTTTACCTCCAATCGCAGCAGCCAGAAAATGCCCTGAGGATTTACCAGGATCTGATCCACGCCTCAAATGAACCTTCACGCACGGACCTGCTCAACTTCGCTGAAATCTCCATCAAAGCCTCCCAGGCTGAGAAAGCGATTCCAATCGCGCAGGCTTTCCTGAAAAAGGACGCCTTTGATGGCGAAGCTTTGGTTTTGCTCTGTAACGCCCTGATCGCCACAGGCAAAAACGATGAAGCCGTTGAGATGCTTGAAAAAGCTTCTGCTGTTGCCCCCGAAAAGCCTGCCAGTTGGCTCTCGCTTGCGCAAATTTGGACCAGCCTCGGGCAGGAAGCAAAAGCCATGCAAGCCCTGCGCAAGGCCAAAGCAGCCTTGCCGGATGACCCCGCTATTCTGAGCGCTCTCGGAGCGTTATATCTAGCAAACGATCAACCCACTGAAGCAATCAGCGTTCTCAGGCAGGCTTTTCAGCTTGACCCTTCCAGCACTTCAGTCAGAAAATCACTGGCACAAGCCTATCTGACCCACGGCTACGTTGATGAAGCCTGGACAACCATCGCGCCGCTCGAGGATGATTACACCTCCGACCCGGAATTGGCATACGTCCTGGGGCAAACGCTGGCTGCCATGGGAGACCTGAATGGTGCCCGACCTGTCCTGCGTTTTGCCTGGCAGTCCAGCCGCTCAGACACTGCCCTTCAGTCCTACGCGGAACTTTTGATCAAAAGCTACAGCGAGGGGGTAAAACCCGGCACTCAGGAAGTAAAAGAGATGTCCCAGTTGCTTTCAACCATGGAAGAACGGCAAAAAGAACGGGACGGGCTCTTCGACATGCGCCTGCTGCAAGCTGATCTTAAAGCAAGCCTCGGCATGCATGACGCTGCCTACCAGGACTATCTCCAGCTGC
>DDWY01000003.1 GCA_002347705.1 Anaerolineaceae bacterium UBA2274
CCGGTCATCAAAACATTCCCGCCGTTTATGTACTGTGGGAAGACGGTATGGATGGCATCCAGCACCTCCTGAGTGCGGTTTGCAGGCAGCGCGGCCAGGGGAACAGATTCCTTGATGCGGAAAATCCGTGCGAGGCTGGGTCCTTCGGACCTGCTGGCAAAAATGAAAGTCTCTGCTTCAGAGATGATCGGAGTGGCCGTGCAGCCATTTTGCCGCAGAGTCTCCCCGAATTCCAGGGCACCACCCGTTCGGCCTGGATGCAGGATAACGATGTGGTCATCTCGCAGGTAAGGCGTGGCAGCCGTGGCAATATCTTTGTGTGCTGTGGAAGGGGTGACCACCATGATGACCTGTGATCCTTCCAGTAGCTCTGCAATATTGTCTGTCACCAATTCCATTTTTCCAAAACCCTCCAAGCCCCCAGGGTTTATCAGGTCAATGCCCTGCCTTTGCGCAATGACTTCCACATGCAAAAAGGTGCGGTTATAAAGCAGCACCTTCTTGCCCAATAATGCCAGGTAAGCTGCCATGGCTTTTCCGCCATTGCCAGCACCAATCACACCAAAAGTATATTCTTTGCTCATTCTTACTCCTTATAGATAGTTTTGCAGTCGTGTCTGCTCGTTGATGATTTTTCCGTTTTCGTCCACAGTCTCACAGGCTCCGTCCAGCACACGGGTGCGGACAGCGCCAGGGGCGAAGGGATTGTTTTTGAGTTGAGGCGCGTCCAGGATGCCCACGCGCACCGCTTCGGCGAGTGTATGTGGATCTGTCAGGGCAGCATCGCTGCCATCACCCAGATTGCGAATTGCCTTGAGGGTTATTTTTACCTCTGCCACCAGGCGATCCTTTCTTTTGAGAATTTTTGGGTCGCTGAGCATGTCTGGCTGCCCGCGCAAGGCGTTTTCGATTGCCTGCCTGGCCATGCGGCTGGCAGCGATGACATCTTCGCCGGTAGCAGCATGATCCGCTTCCGTGTGCCCAACGATGTGAACGATGTGCGGTTTGAGCGCCATTTGGACGTAGATGCTCGCCGCAAGGTGCGCTCGGGCGGCATCATCATCCAAGGGGTAACTCAACAAACCGGTTCTGGTTTGCCGCCAAACGTGGAAGGTCTCATCCTCAAGGGGTTCGCTCAGTTCAAGGATAGCAAGCATCCTGGCGAGGTCCATCGCGTCTGACAGCCCAGCAGGGCTGTTGAACATCATCTGCGCGATATAGTCCTGAACGCCCATTTTTTTGGCGTTGAGGGCAGAGAGATATCCGGAGGTCACGTAAACCACATCTGATGCGTCGCGCATGCCCCAATGGTGAGGTTCGTTCAGCTCCACCGGGATTCCCCGGCTGCCATACCACGCCATCACCTCCTGGTGTTCCTGGATGGACTCCTCCAGTGGGATCGGTCCGCGTCCATCCATCTGGTTGAACCAGAACAGGGGAATGGCGCACCAGGCGATGTTGATGGTCTCAACATACATCTCTGCCAGGCGGATAAAGTCGTCTGTGCCGGAGTAGGTTCGCATGAGGGGGAAGTTCCCGCGGCGTGAGGCGGCGAAAAGGTCCCGGTAATCCTGTTCAGAACGAACCGGCACGCCGCCCGCACCTTTTGCGCGGGGGTTCTGGCGCTCGGGGTGGAAAAAATTCGCCTGCGCGTCCTGGTCTATCCCCAGAGAAATCACATCCAGGGCTTTCGCCTCAGCAATCTTCACGATCCCATCCAGGCTGGCCTCCATCGTAGGCAAACCAAAGTGGTGTCGTAATAATGGGTAAGGGGTTTTCCAGTTGATCCGGCTGATGAGATCCTGGGGATAATTCATGGCTTCACCATCTGCATGGCTTTCACCGCGAAGGAAGGCCAGAACTTCGTCCATCGGCTGGCTGCCGTCAAAGAACTTCTCAAAAAAATTCCCCAGGGCTTCGGCGCGCTGGGCTACCGGAGGAGTGCCGCCGAAGACGAAACGCACACCGGATTCATGCAGGTCAGATGCTGCTTCCGCGAATTCGCCCAAAAGGCGCTCGCCTGTCTCGGGCGTCAGACGGTAAGAAACGCCGACCAGGTCGGCATTTTCCTCTTTTATCGCTTCCACAAAACGCTCAACCGAAACCGCCGGACCCAAAAACACGGTCCGCCAGCCCGCAATTTCTGCAAGGCGTAAAAAACTGGTCACACCAGCCACGTGGACACATTCCCCCAAAGCCCCCGCAACTACAGTTTTCATAGTAACCTCCTGTGGTCGAACCGGATGAGAGACAGTTGGTGCGCTGTCTTGTTTTTGTCTTGATTTACTCCGATGCAAAAAATGCCATTCCCAATACTGGGAGAATAAAGTTTTCAGTGCGCTCCAGATGCATATTTGAGCTAACTTATTTTATCCTGCAATTTCATTTCCCGTTTACGAGCTTGGACAAATATCGCTTGATGAGCGCGGTCAGGCTGCTTGATTATAATCTGGAAGGATAAGAAGACACGCCGGTTCCGCATAGAACCGGCGTGTCAGCGTTTAAGGAAAGGATTTGTTACACGACGATATTGACCAACCTGCCCGGTACCACGATAACCTTGCGGATGGGGCGACCTTCCAGGGTTTGTTGGACGGCGTCGCTTGCCAGGGCGAGTTGTTTTGCTTCTTCATCGCCGATACCCGGTTCCACCAAAATACGGTCGCGCAGTTTGCCATTAACCTGCACAATCAGCGTGATCATCTCGTCTTTGGCAGCTTCCTCGTCCACCTGCGGCCAGGCTTGGGTGTGGATTGAGTAGGGTTTGCCCAGGCGTTCCCACAGTTCTTCCGCGATGTGCGGGCAAACCGGCGCCAGCATGCGCAGATAGATATCCGTGGCTTCGTTCCATTCTTCCGAGCCAAAGGCTCCGGCGTTCTTGGCGCGACCCATTTCGTTCAGCAGTTCCATCAGGCTGGAGACGATCGTGTTGAATTCAAAACTCTCAAAGTCATAGGTCACACGCTTGAGTGTTTGGTGGGTCTTTCGGCGCAAGGCGCGCAAGACTTCAGGTTCGGCAATACCTTCAGCGGGTTCCAGCAGCATATACCACACCCGCCGCAGCCAGCGGCTGTTGCCTTCAATACCGGTGCTGGACCAGGGTCCGCCCAGTTCCCAGCGGCAGAAGAAAATGATGTACGCCCGCACGGTATCAGCGCCATAACGGGCAACCAAATCATCCGGGTTGATCACATTTCCACGGCTCTTGCTCATCTTTTCGCCGTCTTCACCCAACACCATCCCCTGGTTTCGCAGTTGCAGCATGGGTTCGTCGCCCCTGGTGATGCCGCAATCGCGAGCGGCTTTGTGGAAGAAGCGGGTGTAGATCAGGTGCATGGTGGCATGTTCGGATCCGCCAGTGTAGGTGTCCACTGGCATCCAGTAGTTGTACTGGGCAGGGTCAAAGGGACCCTCGCTGAAATCGGGGCTGAGGTAGCGCAGGTGATACCAGCTGGAGCACATGAAGGTGTCCATGGTGTCGGTTTCGCGTTCGGCTGGACCGCCGCAGTTTGGGCAGGTGGTGAAGCGCCAGGTGGGGTGCAGCTTGAGCGGGCTTTCGCCGGTGGGCAGCCATTCCACGTCATCTGGCAGCAGGACGGGCAGCTGATCCTCTGGTACAGGCACCGTGCCACAGGTTGGGCAGTAGATCATGGGGATCGGCGCGCCCCAGTAGCGCTGGCGGCTGATCAGCCAGTCGTGCAGGCGGTAACTGGTGGTGCCATAGCCGAAGTTATTTTCCTCGGCAAAGCGAATAGCCGCAGCCATGGATTCTGATTCGGGGGTGCCGGTGAGTGGACCAGAATTGACCATCGAGCCGTGGGCTTCAACCGCGGCGGTCATTTCGTCGGGGTCGATCAAATTAACCCCATTGGGGTGGATCACGACCTTGATGGGCAGGTTAAACTGGCGCGCGAACT
>DDWY01000100.1:0-1622 GCA_002347705.1 Anaerolineaceae bacterium UBA2274
ATGTCATGGCCAAGTTTATGCCTGGCGCTGATGAAAACTCTGTTTCAGAAATTTCGCCAATGATGAATACTCTGCGTGAAATGGCCAACCAGATCGGCACGACCTTCATTCTGATCCATCACCTCAATAAGGGTGGAAACCCCGATCTTTCCTATCGAGTCCGGGGTTCCTCTGATATTTTAGGGTCTGTCGATACCGCCATTGTGGTTGCGCATGAAAACCAGCATTCAGCACACTCAATGAGAACGATCATTCCACAAAAGGTGCGCGAATCCCTGCCACCCGCGCAGTTGCAGTTTCAAATTGAATCGACCGAAGAGAGCATCGCGCTTCGATTTTCTGAAACAAATGCTTCTGAACAGGTACGCGTTCCTGGTCAGGCGGAACTCATCTTTGCGGATATTCTGGAATATCTGCAAAGTATACCGGCGCAGGATTTCAAGAAGAACGAGCTCCTTTCAGCGTTGCAAATCAACAGTAGCGCCAGGACGATAGACCGGACATTTTCAAAACTCAATAATGATCCGCGAATCAGAGTTACAAAACGAGGATCATTCAACACCTATCAATGGGAAGAGGATACGCCAGCCACGCCATTCCCTTAAGGGGTTGGTGTGGCGGTATTCACGGACTGTTGAACCTGGGCTTGGCTCTGTGTTTCGCTCGCTTCGCCTGCCATCTGGCTCTTCTGGATGGTGGCTGTTGAACAGGATGCAGCCATGATGGAAAAGATGATGATTGTACTGAAGATTCGTATTTTGTTCATTCATCGATCTCCATGAGGAAACATGTCAGGTAAGCCTGATCATCATATCCATCCGCAACCAGCACAAATCGGCTGTCCGGGCTTACGGTCATGTCGCGCGGATCGAGGAATGAACCTTCCGCCCAGTCGTTGACATCACTGGTTAATTTGCCGAAGCGTTGCAGCAGCACGCCATTCTGGCTGAATTGGTGAATGGCAATTTGCCCGGTGTTACTCGCAAACAGCACGTAGATATTTCCGGCTTCGTCCGTCGCCAAATCATATGCAACAGTCTCAACTATTTCCGAACGCACCAACGGGAATGCACCCCGTTCCTCCCCTGTCAGCGGATCGGCGGTGATGATAGTGGCATCCCAGCTGAAATCCCGCAGCAGGTAGAACGCCCCCTGTGAATTGAATACCGGGCTGGTATAGATATGCGCCTCGTCGTAATGAAACTGATCCACCGCTTCTGCCGTATCGGAAGTGTAAACTTCGATGGTGTTATTATCCATCAGGTAAATATTGCCGGTTTGTGGGTTTACAGCGATATCCGTATAAAACCCGTCTCCTCCTGCCGTTTGTTGCACCCCTTCCGGAGACAACACCACGAACCGTCGGTAGGCTGCATCTGTGAACACCAGATTTCCAAACGGATCCACCGCCATTCTCAGAATATCGGCTTCATCAGGTATGTCGACTTGTTTGAGCAGATTGCCTTCAACATCATAAATGTAAAGTCCGTTACCTTGCGTGGCGACATAAACCAGGCCATTCGGCCCCATGACGATGTCAGCCGGGGTGCCAGGCAGGGGAATCCGCCAATAAACCGAAGGTTCAGTAAAAGCCTCCAGCCTGCCATACAACTCAACGGCGG
>DDWY01000100.1:1729-9188 GCA_002347705.1 Anaerolineaceae bacterium UBA2274
CCCCAATCCGGATTGGGAATTAAGCATCTCGATCCGCCGGATGCCGGTTTGAGCCCCCGCCGCATAAATGATAAGCTGTTCTGGCAGGACGGGTGTCAAATATTCCAGCGTGAGAATGGTCTCTCCGCTTTCTTTGGGCAGGGTAGCCAGCCAGCCGTTTCCGCAAGATGGGGCTTTCGCATCATAGTCACCCACCGCTACCTCATCTGCCATATATGGATCAAGATATCCCCAAAAGGCTCCCTGCCGCAGCAGTAAAGAGTCTGTCACTTCATCCGCCGGCAGGTTCATGGCAGGCCCGTCTGTCGCCGATGCGGATGGTATGACGACTGCGGTGTTGGTCACCTGGAGAGGGATGGTTGCAGTATTTTGCCTCCCTGCCGGCGTGGCTGCTTTCTGGCTGACCCCACAGCTTGTCTGGGCCAGTACCAGCATCACCAACACCCCGCCCGCAAAACGCTTCCCACCCTGCCAGGAATTGCGGTGCTTTTCTCTTTCATCAGACCGTGGCGCAAAAAAATTCATAACAGGCTCTCCCCCAATTGCACCAACTTGAGGATCTCTTCTATTTTCTTGAGATGCATGCCTTTTAGTTCGATTGTCATCCCGCTGGAAGTGCGCTTGATCAGCGGTGATACTTTCGTCCAGCTTAGCAGCTTGGATTGCACGCCGGGAGTGAGCAGACGGTCAGCATCCTCTACCCCCTGCGCCCAAACCATGTAGCGCTTTCGAAAGGAAGGGCTGCCTGCCTGCACTTCCTGAACGCCCGCTGCTTCCTTTCCGAGTGCGGCGTGAATGACCTGTGTCTGCAACATTTCCCCCATAGCGCCTAAATTCACCTGTGTAGTTCGTGGACCGATCAAAATGGTCGTTCCCGATTGTGCGCTAGTCCAGGTCGTTTTCTGTTCCATGTTGCTCGAACCGGCTTCGGCATCGGTATCGCTGGAGCGGGAGGTGGCTTCCAGCGTCCACTCGGCGCTGGTGATCCGAAAGCCTTTTACCAAACGCTCGCGAATGGTTTCGAACCGCCATCCTTTTTGCTGCACAAATTGCTGCAACTGTTGTTCCACCTGTTTTTGCTTTCTCGTCACCAACAGAAGGACGATCCCCGCCACAAGCGCTATTCCAGCAAAGACGACAAGATTGAGAAGGATTTCGTTCATATTTTTTACCTCACACCAGATATACCGATCATCTGTATCGACTGTTTCTATCGATATCGGTCTTGATGTTTACCTTGCAGGCGCTTAGCGTTAAAACCAGCAGGGTAAATGATCCCCAGATGCCAATGGGAAGCTTTTTAAGCTTCATAATTCTTTCCTCATTCCACTATCTGACCAAGAAGTAAGCGAGGATACCCAAACCAATCAAGCAGATTGGTATTAAAACTACTATCCCAAGTACTACCACCAGAAGGAACTTGCTCCGCCTGCCTTTCCTCGCGGGAAAGACCGCGGTTTGGTTCTGCTTCTATGGTGGGATCGGGCAATGCCTCCAGCAAGGTTGCCAACGCAGCCAGGCTGCTGATCCATGTCTGGACAGCTATAAATTGATCAGCCTTAACAAATATTTGTATCGAGCGGTGCAAGTATAACAATACTTCGTTGGGCTGAATTTCCACATGACGAAAAACTGCCCAATCCGCATGCCCTGCCATCAGCGATTGCAAGATCTCCGGCATACCGGATTGCGCCAACAGTTGTTGCGTCCAGGCTTCGTCATCCGCATAGATTGCGTATGCACTCATTTGCGGGTGGGTCCCCTGCATGGGCTGTTTGTTCACCACCCCACTGATCTGTACCGGCAGAGATTTACCCGGCAGAATTTGCACTCGCGCCTTGCTCTTAGCGTAAACGCGAATCTCCATGGTGGAGCCGCGATAAATATAAACATCCACCGCTCTATGATTGATTACACCCCAATAATGGCGCCCAACCACCATATACATGCTGCCTTGCAGTCCCAAAGGCAGGAAGATCGAGTCCAGCATGTTCGCCCGTCTTTGGATCACAAATCCCATGGCTATGGATGGCGCGATGATCATCCCGGCGATCAGGATCACCCCCAGAACCAGTAATAACAGGGGCGGGTTTCCTGACGGGTCGCTTGAGACAAACTTGTCCAGTTCAGGAAGTACAAAGGTAAACAATCCCACCAGACAGCATGCCATTACCGGTCCGCCAATCAACAAGATGAGGCACCCAATTAACCAGCGCCGTTTTATGTTCTGTACGGCAACATGACCTACCTGATTCATTTCGCAATCCTCTCAGAAATATCTATCAGGTTTTCCACCTTGTTCATATTTCATCGAACGATTTGTAGCAGGCCGCCACCATCCAGGTTGGATCCACCGCCGCCAACCCATACCGCGCCATATTGATCCACCAATAACGCGGAAATGTAATTGGTCAGCAGTCCGTTGGCGGTGGTCATCATGTTCCAACCCATTTCCGGGTTGCCATGGAGCAGGCACTTGTCTGTGCCAATCCATATTTCACCGTCTGCGCCGCTTGCCAGCGTAGTCAGGCGGGCGTTGCTATAGCCATCTTTCAAAAAATCAACCAGCGTGGTAGCATTTTGCCCATCGAAAACGGATACGCCTGTAAAGGTCCCGATCAGCAGATTGCCACTCGGGTCGAGCGCCAATGCCCGGATGTAAACATTCGGAATTTCTTTGCTGTCTTTACCGAACACCACCGACAGGCTGTTGTTTGCATACTTTGCCAGTCCCTGGTTTGTGCCGATCCACATGGTTCCACTTTCATCCACCAACACCGCTTGCACATTATCGCCCGGCAAACCTTCCGCCGTTGTAAGAGTCATCACCTGGTTTCCCTGGCTGTCCAACACGGCTACACCCTTTGAGTCATCCGCCAGCCAGGCGCGATTCTGTTCATCCACCGCCACGGCATTGTAAGAATACACATCCTTGAGCGATTGCCACTGATTGTTTTGAAAGCGGGAAGCACTGCCATTGATGATCGATATCCACATCGAACCATCCGGCCCAAATGAAATGGCACTCGCCCAGTTCCCGCCTATCGCGCTTTGATCCTGCTGCCGGTAGGTCTGCCACTCCTGCTGCGGGTTTGCTGGATCTAGAGCCTGGATCCCATTATCCGTGCCCACCCATAGCATACCGTCGGGGGCGATGGCGAGAGCATCCACAAAATTGCTGGTAAGTCGATCATCCGTTTTCAGGGGTTGCGCTTTCCCGTTATCATCCAAGAAAATACCTTTGCCGGTACCGAAAATTGCAAATGACGTCTCATTGGTCGTCAGCGCAAGGATCGGCATGCCATCCGGCGAGGTGATTTCCTGGTCACAGGTGGCGGATGCCGTGTTATACAGGCACAGCTTACCGCTGCCCAGTGGTGCTGTAGCCACCCACAGCGATTCAGCGGGCGCCATAGCCAGTTCGTTGATGCTCGCCAGTTTGGCGGGGCTGTCTGCTCCGAACATCTTCCATGTGCCGTTTTTGTAGGACATCAATCCACTGTTCGCCCCGACCCACAGGGTGCCGTCGGCGGAAAATTCAATGGCGCTTGCTTTTTCATCTGGCATGCCGTTTTCTGCGCTGAAGGTTGTAATCTTTCCATCGCTGATTTTTGCGATGCCTTTATATCCGCTGGCAACCCAGATGTCATTGCCTTGCACCGTGATATCCGTAACCGAATTCCACAACAAACCATCCTTGTCAGTGTAATGTAAGAACTCGCCGTTGTTCAAGTCCAGGATTCCCACGCCGGAATACCCCACAATCAGCCGGTGATTTGCCTGGTCACAATAGAGCCGTTCTATTCTGTAGTTAGCGAGATTGCTGTCCGCAGGGAAAAGTTCCCGCTGTTCCCATTGTGTTGTGTTGAAGTCGAAAATGCTCACGCCTTCCAGTGTTCCTACCAGAATGCGCGGCTCTGGAATTTCGCAGTATGCCACCGCATTGGCGCTGATGTGTCCCATGCCCTCGGTAGGGATGGTTTGGATCAGTTTCCCGGTATCCAACTGCCAGGCGGTCAAACCACCCAGTGTAGCTGCGTACACCACACCGTCTTTTTCAACCAGGTCGCGGATGACGTTGCGATTGGTGTAGACGTAACGCCCGCTGGAAATAGAACTGACTGCTGCAGCCGGCACCAGTTCGATAAACTCAACCGAAGCTGCTACGGCATCGACCACCGGAGAGAATTCCTCCCAAGTTGCTGAATTGGCTCCTGCCAGCATTACAAATTGCTGTTTACCATCCACTACAACAAAGAAGATTTTGCCGCGTTTATCCGGATCACCTTCCACCCCGTTGAGTTCCACGGCTAGCCCGTTCTCTCCACCCAGGGTTACCGGCTGCGCTGCATCGGCGGAGATTGCCATGCTGCCCTGCAATTGTTGGAATAGCGCCTCAGCCGTGGTTTCCTGCTCGCTCAGCATACCCATGATCTGGATCACTGGCCCCATATCCGGGTCGGCGCCTGGTGCCAGAATGGTAATATTCCCCCCACTGATATCCAATGCATACCCCTTTGCCGGACGAAAAACGAAACCACCTTCAGGCACATCTACCGGCGCATCCAAAAGGGTTGTATCCACTGCAGGTGCTGATGTTTGGGCTGGTACTTCTGTACTGACAGCAGGTTCATTGACAGTGCTCTCAATGTTCATTTCGTTTTTGCCGGTACTGCAGCCAAAGGAGAGCAGGACAATTGCTGTAAGTAAAATGATGCTTGTCTTCTTATTATTCTTCATCTTTGCTACCTTTCTTCTTTTTTTTCTCGGTGGTGCTGATTTTTAGCAGGTAATCGAACAGGTCCTGTGGATGATTGAAAGTTCTCATGGCATGGTTAGAGGGGTCTTCGAGCGAAGCATTCCAATGGGAATAAGTTGTTCCACAGTTTATCCATATTCGCAACAGGAAAGATTGATAAACTACAGGCACAGGGTAAGTCCTTTCCATAGTATAATGTTAACAATACCCCGTCAAAAGAACGTCAAATTTCTGACAAGGTATGGTGTTTCATTGAGTACTAATTAGTCTGTAAGGTGTTTTGGCGGATTAACCTTCGAACTGGATGGTTGTCCCTTTACATCATTTGAAACAGACTAAAGCAAAGCCTTGCTAGCCTATCTTGCGATTGAATCGCAACGGGAGTTGACAAGAAGGCAGCTCGCCAGCTTACTCTGGTCAGACGACCCCGAAGAACGCGCCCTGCACAACCTCCGCCAGACCCTTTCAAGCTTGCGCAAGACATTGAGCAAAGTTTCCAAGTCCGTAGAGATCATCCTCCCCGACCGGAATACCATCAGCCTTAACCCCCGGGTGGAGATATGGGTAGATTGTTTAGCCTTCAAGGCGCAGATGCAGCACGCACTATCCAGTTATCAAAACCATGCAAAAAACGGGCAGTTCCACGTGCTGATCCTCAAACGCTGTATGGACCTGTTTACCGGTAAATTTTTATCTGGCTTTTTACTTAATAAAAGCTACCTGTTTGAAGAATGGCTGGCCCACACCGGTGAAGAATACAACTTGTTAGCCATCAAAGGCTTCACTCTCTTATCCGTCTATCACGAGAAACGGGCGGAGTACCACCAGGCAGCCGAATACCTTTCCAGGGTGAGTGCCCTTTGCCCATGGGATGAGACAGTCAGAGATCGAATGATCCGTTTGCTAGACGTGGATCACCAATGGACGGCTGCCAAAAAACATTACCACTTGTTACAACACTATCTGAAAAATGAACTGGGTATCGCCCCCACCCAGGATTCCCAAACACTGTATGAACAGATCTGTTTGGCGGCGGATGGGAAAGCCATCATCACGCCGGAATATGAGCCGGTACCCCACAATTGTCCCTCTCAAACAACGGCATTTGTCGGTAGAGCACATGATCTGGACGAGGTCATGTTATGACTGATCACCTCGCAATGCCGGCTGATCACCCTCACTTCACTGGGCGGTATTGGCAAAACACGCTTCGCATTGGAGATTGCTGAAAAATCCATCGGCATCTTTCAGGATGGGGTGTTTTTTGTATCCTTGGTGCCTGCCGCTAATGCATCACAGATCGTCCCTCTGATCGCCGAATCGATGGCGATAAAATTCACCGATCAGCTTAGTAATCAGAAGCAGTTGCTTGATCAACTCCATGAGAAAGAAATACTGAATGTTTTGGATAATTTTGAGTACCTGCTGACTGATGATCAAAGCACCGCCATGCTGGACACGCTGCTGAACGGGACTAAAGCAGTCAGGCTGCTTGTTACCTCCCGTGAAGTGTTAAGTCTGATGCAGGAACGCGTGTACCTGCTTTCTGGTTTGCACTACCCGGAGGCAGTCACGCTCCCCCTGCAAGATATGCCCCAATACAATGCCGTGGATTTGTTTGTGCGCTGCGCCTCGCAAAAAAAGCCGCGATTCGCGCTCAATGAGAAGAATTATCAAAGCATCATGCGCATATGCCATGTTTTCGAAGGTTTACCTTTGGGCGTGGAACTCGCCGCCGCCACCCTTTGTGAACAGGGCTGCAATGAGGTTGCCGAAGTATATGAGCAGAACCTGGGTGCGTTGACCACCCGTATGAGCAACTTCCATCCACGTCATCGCAGCTTCCATGCTGCCTTCGAAATTTCCGGGAACCTAATGCCGGATAAGTTGAAACAGGTGATGGCAGGGCTATCGTTTTTCCTGGATGGGTTTACCGCTTCAGCCGCCTCACAGGTTGCTGGCGCTCTGCCGCAAGACCTGGCAGATCTGACATCCAAATCTCTGTTGCGGTTAGATGATGTCAACCGTTACAGCATGCATGAAGTCATTCGCCAGCTTGTTCGCGCCGATAGCGTTGCAGATGACGTCATGCAGCAGGTGGAGGAAAAACATGCCGCATATTACGCTGATTTCCTCGCAGCATTGAAGAGCAGCTTATTGACTGACGGCCAAAGTGAAGCCTTACAAGCCATTCAGATTGAGTATGGTAATCTCTCCTTAGCCAGGCAGTATATGGTCGACCACGGTCGCCTGGACCTGCTCGAAAAGAGCATGGACAGCCTGTATCAGTACTTCATGATTCGTAGTCTGTTCGATGAAGGCATTACCTGGTGAAAGCGCACTGTGGGTAAAGTGGCGCAGCAATATGGAGAGAACCTTGCCTTGGGCGAATTACTCTGGCGCCTGGGGACAATGGCTCTTTACTACCATTGAAGCGCACCGGCTTGTACTCGGTGCGCAGCCAGGCCATGTAACCAGTAAGATCGGATGCCTGAATTTCAGAAACACTCCGATCTCCAATATATTTCAACCAATGGTTGAGCGTATATTCGTAGGAGTTAATGTGCGTTGGCTTAATCCCTCTGCTGTTTTGAATTTTAGGAAGCCGTCAATGGCTTTGGCTAATGAAAGTGAAACTTTGGATTTTGATGTACCCGGCGAACTGCGGTTCATAAGAAATTCCTCCAGTTTTGGAAAAAT
>DDWY01000100.1:9253-9560 GCA_002347705.1 Anaerolineaceae bacterium UBA2274
CGTTTTTCACTCAGGCTCCGCATTTTAGCCTGGCCTGAGGGACGCTCTTCTGAAGAGGCCGGAGGATCTTTGGTTACGAGTTATTAGTCGTATGATAGCGACTTTTTATGACAGGGTCAAGTAGTAGTTTTTTCGCGACCCGGAGGACGATGGTTGAATTTTGATGAATGAACGTCCAAAAATCACGACCCTAATGTCCTTTCGTTTGTTTGCGATTTGTTAAGATTATTCAAGATTTTCATTGTCACAAAAGGTCAATCGTTGCGGAAAATTTTGTTTGTGGTTGATCAAAATCGTTGAATTTTTC
>DDWY01000006.1:0-7770 GCA_002347705.1 Anaerolineaceae bacterium UBA2274
AACCGGCGAAATTCTGGGCTGAGTTGAAAGCCTGTTCCAGTGAATCTGCCTGGAAGGAGCCCAAACCTACCCGTCCCCGGGGTTTAAACGCGTCGAATGTGAGCCCGCTCAGCGCGCTGAGGTTGCTTAGCGAGAAGAGTTGTTCACGTTGAGAGGCTGTGACCTCGGGAAGCCGGCAGGTGCAAATTTCCATCTTGCCAAAATCCGGGTGGTCAAAAGGCACATCCCGTCCAACGAAGCCAAGCCCGCCGCAGCGGGGGCAGTTTGGATCGCCGATGTCAATACCTGGGCGCCGTCCAGAGCTTTCCTCAGGGTTTTCGGCTTCCTTGCTGTTTCTGTTGGCGATAAAGTTCTCGAAATCTTTCAAGCGCGCTTTGAGTGGTTCCATGGGTAGAGTCACGTCCTTTTTCCTGCCAGGCTTTTAGAATTGCCTGGACATACTTCCAATTCCTTATGTTGCGGCTGACTGCTTCCTGCATGGCTTCATGCAGCCAACTTTCTGGGTAGGTTTCTGCATCCGCCTTCAATATCTCGGCAACCATCGGCGTCAGTGGACCGATGTTTTGTTCATAAAGCGTAAAAATGTTGGGTTTGTCTGGATTGGGCAGGGGATTGGCAGCCTGGATCTCACTTAAAGATAAACTGCCTTCCCGCAGCCCTTCAAACCGGCGGGCGCCTTCGGGGGTGGCAGGAAAGAGCAGAACAGGCACTTGCGGGTCTTCGATGGTTTGAGGGTAAGCAAGCAGCAGCTCTTCTTCGAGCAGTTCAGCCAGGGCTTTCTGCCAGCGGGTGTCCTCAGACTTTGGCATGTGGTCCAGCAGAATGTAGAGCTCAACCACGTCTGATTTGACTTCTTGCAGGCTGAGCAATTCAAAAAAAGCCAATAGAAGCAATATCGCATCGGCTCCAAGCCCATCACAGCGGGCAAGCAGGTTTGCGGGCAGTTTGATGCTCTGATAATTCCCTGAAAGTTCGTTCCTCAATGGTTGTTCCACGCGCTTATCAACTCTCGTAGGCTTTGTCGCGGAACATCGCAAGTTTTTCGATGAAAACCAGGTCAATACCGCTGTGGGTTGGGCCATTGCGGTGTTTGGCGACGATCAGTTTTGCCAGGTTGTGGAGCGGGCTTTCTTCCTTCATCTGTTCCGGTCGGTTGATGAACATGACAATATCCGCGTCCTGCTCCAGCGAACCGGATTCACGCAGGTCGGAGAGCACGGGGGTCTTATCCTGGCGCTGCTCCACCGCGCGGGAAAGCTGCGCCGCGGCTACGACCGGCACGTTCAGGTCGCGTGCCAAGACCTTGAGATAGCGTGAAATGTAGGAAACTTCCTGCACACGGTTATCGGTGCGTGTGTCGCCGGACATCAGCTGGAGGTAGTCAACGACCACAAGGTCCAAACCGATCTCCATCTGCATGCGGCGGCACTTCGTGCGCATTTGGAGCGGGGTGATGGCGGGAGTGTCATCGACGAAAATGCGCGACTCTGAAAGCACGCCAAGCGCGTGGACTACCTCCTGAGCTTCATTGTCGCTCAGCTTGGCAGACCGCAGCTTTTGGGAGTCAATGTTGGTTTCCTGCGCGATCATACGCTGAATGAGCTGTTCAGCAGACATTTCGAGCGTGAAGAAGGCAACATTGCGCTTCAGTGCCAGACCAACGTGTTTGGCGATGCCAATCAGAAAGCCGGTCTTACCCATACCCGGGCGACCCGCGACGATGATCAGGTCAGAGCGCTGAAGACCGTCGAGGGCTCTGTCAACCGCTTTGAGGCCGGTTTCAAGCCCGGTCACTCCGCCGGGAATGCTGGCGTTGAGCAAAAGGCGTTCAAGGTACGCGTCCGCGGCATCCGCAATCGGCACCAGGTCGCGTTTGTAGCGTTCCTGGCTGACCCCAAAAATGGCTTTTTCGGCGTCAGAGATGACGTTGTCCACTCCAGTGTCTTTGCGATAGGCGAGCTTGGCGATGTCGTTGGCGGCAGTCAGCAGCCTTCGGCGGACGGCAAGCGCGTTTATATTGCGGGCGTAGGATTCGGCATGCTGCGAGGATGGTACGCGGTTGGTGAGGGAAATGAGGTAATCCAGCCCACCGATATCTTCAAGATGACCGCTGGTTTCGAGGGCGTCCTTAACGGTCAGGACGTCAAAATCATTGTCGGTTTTGAATAACTCAATAAAGGCTTCCCAAATCCAACGATTTCGATGGAGATAGAAATCTTCCGCGTTTACCAGCGGCGCGGCGTCCACATAAGCATCAGGCGTGATCAGCACTGAGCCAATGAGAGCTTCCTCCATATCGCGATCAAAAAGCAGATTCGCGTCTGAGGTGGTTTGGGTTATAGTTTCGTCAGGTCGATCGCTCACTGTGCTGCCTCACTTATTGAATGGGATCCTCATCTGAAGGGTCATTGGATTGGTCGTTGTCGGTTTTATCTTTGCCGAGTTGCCCGAGAAAGTCCTCAAAAATATCGAGGTCTGAGTCCAAATCGGAAGAATCCTCTTCTTCCGGCGATTGGGGCAAGACGTCTTCCGGACGAATGCCGACTGCATCGAGGATGTCTTCATCGACGAAAATAGGGGCTTTTGCGCGAATGGCGAGGGCGATTGCGTCTGATGGGCGGCTGTCAATGATTTTCCTGACGCCGTTCTGGTTAAGGATCAGGTTGGCATAGAAAGTGTCATTTTCGAGATTGGTAATTTCGCAGCTTTCCAGGCGGATGTCGAGCGCGTTCATGATGGAAATCAAAAGATCGTGGGTGATGGGGCGGGCTATTGCCACACCCTGAAGCGCGATGGTGATTGAATCAGTTTCAGGCACACCCATCCAGATGGGAAGGTAGCGTTCGGCTTCCTTTTCTTTCAGAACAGTGATCCTATCCTGGTTAGTCAGGCTGACGCGGATACTATCAATTATGCATTCGATCATTTTTCCCATGATGCACCAAATTTCCTATTTATGATGTTTATCTACCTGTGATTCTAACATGTAAGCCCCGCGAATCAACCAAGCTAATCTTAAAAATTGTGAAGAAGAAAATGAATCAGAAAACCGCGTGTAAGTTTTGAACAATCGGCTATAATAGAGTTCCGAGGGAAGGCTGTTTTTTAGTTTCTTCTTTGGAGATGGACACAATCAGAACAGACAGATAAAGAGGAAAGATTTTCACATGGTAAAACCGCTAAAGGTGCTATTAATAGAGGGGAAACGGAATATAGCCCGACGCTTTGCCAGCGACCTCGAGAAAAAAGGATATTCTCTCCAGATTGAGAACAGTGGAAGTAAGGGGCTCGACGCTTTAAAATTTTTCTCTCCGAATGTGGTTGTTATTAATGCGGCATCACTGCGCACAAACGGTCAACGTCTGGCAAGTTGGTTCCGCAACAGTCTGCCTGACACACCCATATGTCTCATAGTGGCGGAAGACGAAACTGCTTTGGAAGTGGAGAATGTAAATTTCGTTCTGCGCTTGCCCTTCACCGCGCAAAAGCTGGTCAATCGCTTTCACACAATTGAAAACAACAGTCATAAAGGCATGCTCGAGAAAGGCGATCTGGTCCTAAACCCTGATAGCGGGATTGTCGTTTATAAGGATAAGGAAGTTCGTCTGACGCCGCGCCAATGTGATCTGCTGGGAAAAATGATGGAAAAACCAGGCGAGATCCTGCGCCGGGAAGATTTGTTCAAAGCTGTTTGGGACACTGATTACGTGGAAGACACCCGCACTCTGGATGTTCACATCAGTTGGCTGCGTAAGGCACTCGAAGACGATCCACGTCACCCTGATTTGATAAAAACCATCCGAGGCAAAGGTTACCTGCTTAAAATATGACCTTTTTGCTTGTTGGATTATTTAAAAAACACCTCTGTGAGAATCACAGAGGTGTTTTTGCTGTTCACAACATTCTAAAGAATAAACCCATAGACCAGCGCGAGCAGCACGCCGCCAGCGATCACGCTGCCGAGCTGACCGGCTGTGTTGGCGCCCATGGCATGCATCAGGATGAAGTTGGAGGGGTCTTCCTCCAGGGCCATCTTGGCGCTCAGGCGCCCCGCCATCGGGAAGGCCGAAATGCCGCAAGCACCAATGAGGGGGTTGACTTTGCCGCGCGTGACGGCAGCCATCAGCTTGCCGAATAGCAAACCGGCTACTGTGTCTACCACAAACGCCAGCAGACCCAAAGCCAGGATCATGAGCGTGTCGAGGTTCAGAAAGCTCTGAGCGGTCATGGTTGATCCAATTGCCATCCCCAAAAAGAGGGTGGCAATGTTTATCAGCTCGTTTTGGGCCATCTTGCTCAGGCGGTCCACTACCAACGCTTCACGCAGCAGGTTGCCGAGCATCAGGGCTGCCATCAGCGGGGCTGCGTCCGGCGCGACGAGCGCCACGAGCAGGGTGACGATGATGGGGAATAACACCAGGGTGAGTCGCGATACCGGCTTGGGGGAATATTCCATGCGGATCAGGCGCTCTTTGCGGGTGGTCATGAGCCTCATAATTGGAGGCTGAATGATCGGGATCAGGCTCATGTAGGAATACGCAGCCACAGCGATCGGCGCAATAATGTTGGGCGCAAGACGCTCGCCAACAAAAATAGCGGTCGGTCCGTCGATTGCTCCGATCGAGCCAATCGCGGCTGCTTCATGCAGCGGAAAGCCTAAGATAATTGCCAGGATGAGCGTGAAATAGATGCCAAATTGCCCGGCCGCTCCCAGCAGCACCAGGCTTGGCTGGCTCAGCAGCGGGCTGAAGTCGATCATGGCTCCGACGCCGATGAAGATCAGCAGCGGGAAGAGTTCCGTTTTGATGCCGGCATCGTAGATGACCTTCATGAAGCCAAGCTCGTTAGACATGCCCAGGTTTGCAATCAGACAGCCAAAACCAATTGGAAGCAGCAAAACCGGTTCATATTCCTTCCAGATAGCAAGGTAGATCAAAACCAGGGCGACCAAAATCATGACGGCATTCAACCAGGTAAAGTTGGCGAAGCCCTTCGTGAGGTCAGAAATTAATTGGGTAAAGTCCATGCCTGCACCTATGCCTGGAAGGTGAAGAGCGGCTGGTTGTGCTTGACCAAATCGCCGGCATTCACGTTAACCTGGGCGATGACGCCATCCCGGTCAGAGCGGATAGTGTTTTTCATCTTCATGGCTTCCAGTGTGCAGACCTGCTGACCCGACTTTACTGCTTCACCAGGTTGGACGTCGATGGCAACGATCACACCGGGAAGAGGAGCGTTCAATGTCAAACTGTTACCAGCACTCGGCGCAGGAGCCGCAGGAGTTGGTGTTGAGACCGGGGTGGGTTGCGCCGCGATGGCAGGGATGATTGCGGGGCCTTGAGCCTCAGGGAAAACCTGGTAAACCTTGCCGTCAACTTCAGCCTGAACGGGGTTGCTGTGGATGTCTTTGATGTTAACGCTGTAGACTTTTCCTTCAATTTCAACTTTAATGATCATGCGCTTCGTCCTCTGTTTGACTGTCGCGCGATTTGCTGCGCGCGACCTGCGGCAAGCCAGGTGCTGCCGGTTTGAATGGATTGGGTATCGGATGCAAAAACCGTTTTGGGTTTGGCGCTCAGCGCGTAAGCCACTGCAATCGCAGCGGCGAGCGCTGAAGCATTGCCTGGAGCCGTTTCAACCACGGGCTCAGGCAGGGAGACGTCGATTTCTTCGGCGGGCTCTTCCTTTTCGGTTCGGTTTGTGAGCCTGACCAGCAGAACCATGATGCCCCAAAGGATGAGGATCATAGCGAACACAATCCCCATGCCGACTGCTGTGATCAGCAAACCTTGTTTTAGGATTTCTACCATTATTCCCCCTTAGACCGGCATGTTTCCGTGCTTGCGCGGCGGATTGGTTTCGACTTTGTTCTGCAGAGCCGCAAGCGCTTCGATCAGCTTCTGGCGGGTCTCAGCAGGTTCGATGACCTCATCAATGTAGCCGGCTTTGGCGGCAACGTAGGGGTTCAGGTAGGTATCCTGGTATTCCTGGGTGAGGCGTTTGCGTTCGGCTTCAGGGTCTTCGGCTGCTTTGATTTGCCTGCCATGCAGGATGTTGGCAGCACCTTCAGCGCCCATCACCGCGATCTCAGCGGAAGGCCAGGCGTAGGTGATGTCGGTGCCGAGGTATTTACTGCTCATGACTACGTAAGCGCCGCCATACGCCTTGCGTGTCACCACGCTGACCTTGGGCACGGTTGCTTCAGCATAGGCATAGAGCACTTTGGCGCCGTGGCGGATGATGCCGCCATATTCCTGCGCGACGCCTGGCAGGAAGCCTGGGGAGTCAACGAAGGTCACGATTGGAAGGTTGAAGGCATCGCACAGGCGCACTGTGCGGGCGATTTTATCGGCAGAGTTGATGTCCATGACACCTGCCATCATCATCGGTTCCTGCGAGATCACGCCCACGGGGCGGCCGACAAGGCGCGCGAAGCCAACAATGGCGTTGGGGGCGTAGCCAGCCTGCAGCTCGAGGAAGGAGCCCTGGTCCATGATGGCTTCAATCGCGGAGCGCATGCTGTAGGGCATGGTGGGATCCACCGGAACGAGGGTATTCAGTTCTTCAGCACGGCGGGTGGGAGCATCCTGGACGGGCTGTACCGGAGGCATGTCCACGTTATTCGAAGGCAGGTAGGAAAGTGCCTGGCGTGCCAAAGCAATGGCATCCTGGTCGCTTGCGCCAACCATGTGGCAGTTGCCGCTGGTAGTGAGGTGCACATTAGCACCGCCAAGGGTTTCCGAATCCACTTCTTCGCCGGTGACGGTCTTGATGACCGCGGGTCCGGTCAGGAACATGTAGGATTTGCCCTTGACCATGATGATCAGGTCGGTGACTGCGGGAGAATACGAAGCGCCGCCGGCGCATGGGCCCATGATCAGGCTGATCTGGGGGACGACACCGGAGTAAATGGCATTGCGTCGGAAGATCTCAGCGTATCCGCCCAGGCTTCTGACGCCTTCCTGGATGCGCGCGCCGCCGGAATCGATCATGCCGATGATTGGCGAGCCGGTTTTGACAGCGAGGTCCATCACGCGGCAGATCTTCTGCGCGTGGATCTCACCAAGCGAGCCGCCCTGGACGGTGAAGTCCTGCGCGTAGACGTAAACGGTGCGCCCATCAATGCTGCCATACCCGGTGACAACGCCGTCGCCGAGTGTTTCATCGCCTTCGGCTGGGTTGAGCGGGGTGACCATGCTGCCGATTTCGCGGAAGGTGCCGGGGTCGAGCAGCAGGTCGATGCGTTCGCGGGCGGTCAGGCTGCCCTTGGCGTGCTGCTTATCGATGCGGTCTTTTCCGCCGCCAAGTTTGGAAGCTTCCTGCATGCTTTTCAGCTTCTGAATTCGGGAATCTGCCTCTGTCATTAACTCTCCTTAATGATTCAAATATTCCTCCCTCGCGGGAGTGGATCAGATGAGAGTATTGTAACATCAGAACGGGGGAAAATCGGGGTAAGGTAATTGTAATGTATCACAATTACTCCTATTTTAATTCCTCGTTGGTTAGTAAGAAATGAGAAAGTGCAAAAGTGCAATGTTTTTTGCTGTGTCAATTTTGCACTTTCTTGAAACATCCGTAGCTCAAGACAAATTCCCCGTAGGGCGGGCGCCTGCCTGCCCCCCGTAGCGATTCGTCATTGCGAGCGTAGCGAAGCAATCTACCTGATTATATGGAGCGGAGCTTTTGCGCTTTTGCGCTTTTTTGTGCATATCAAAAACGCAAAACCTCACGAACCCACCCCCTCAATCCCCACTTCCCTTCCGCTGCGCT
>DDWY01000006.1:7818-10744 GCA_002347705.1 Anaerolineaceae bacterium UBA2274
CTGCGCTTCGCTGGAGGGGGTGAGATTCAGGCTGGGCGGACGCCCGCCACCCCCGTCAGATCAAGCCATTTGGGTAAGGTAGGGGCTTGGCATGCCAAGCCCGTGATTGCGAACGAAGCGAAGCAATCTCCCAGTGTGTGCTGTGCGGAGATTGCCGCGGTCGCCTATCACCTATTACCCACCGCCTATCACCTCTCCCATATGCCAATGTTTGTGATGTCAGGTTGAACCCCGTAAAAGTACACGGGGCAGGCTGCGCAAGCTGACCTACGACTACTCTTGCTTTTTCTTAATGAGCTTAATAAACCTTATCGAGTAAAGAACGCATCTTTAATTAATGGTTGGCAAACCTGGTTTCCCATTGTATTTGTGAAGCATTCAAGACCATCGCCAGTTCCGTAGATTGTGAGAATATTGTTTTCGTAAATATCATCAAATGAATTAGTGAACTTCACATAGAACGCTTCATAGGTCCCTGAAACGTAGCACTGAATATGATTGCTGCTTTTTACAATGTTAAAAACACGGCAATTTACTCTGATTTTCTTCCCTTCATATTTTTCGGGATAAGTTATGAAATCTTTCCATGGAACTTGTTCAAACAAGGCTTTGTAATCATTTGTAGCCTTATTTGCTGTAGCGGTGAGTTGGTAGGAGCTATATTCTGGAGTGTTAGTCGGCGTCGGGGTGTTTGTAGATGTTGGGGCGAGTGTATTTGTAGGAGTGACAATTTTTATAATTGGGGTATAAGTCGGCACCTTTGTGTATGTGGGTAGAGGGGTGTAAGTCGGGAAAGGAGTATTGGTCGAAAAGGGCGTGTTTGTTGGATAATTTGTTCGCGTAGGTAATGCAGTTAGAGTTTCATCAACATATGGACTAATTTGTTCAGGTTTTGGGGTGCATGCAGTAAGGATTATTACAGCGGTAAAAACACAAATTAAACGTTTCATTGGATCTCCCTTATCCATTAGAAAACAATTGAAAGATTGTCTATGACAATTTTACCTCAAACTCAATCAGGCTCTCTTCCAGTACGGCCCAAATTTCAACCTGACATCCCAAACCTCAACCTCCATCATGTGCCGCCGCTTGTAGTGTCAGGTTGAAATGCGCATACTCTTCGAGCACGATGACCTGACCTACGACTTTAGTCAGTAATTGCGAGGGAGCGTAGCGACCATGGCAATCTGCCTTTTTTCCTTATTATCTATCAGCTATAAGCTTCAGCTTCCTCGCTCTTCGCGGGAAAATTTATGTTTCCTTGAAGAAATGTGTTATAAAAATTGGGTGCATTATCTCTGCATAGGATTTTAGTAAAATCGTTCTCTTTAAATATGTCACTCATATTATCTGGTAAGGGTAGCATTTGTCGGAATTTCATAACAAAGTAATCTAAGACATAAATATCGTTTGGATGCAAATGTGCATGAGGAAACCACTTTTCACGTGAAACTGGATATCTTGGGATTGTATAAAAAGGGTTATATTTATAAATGATAGTAGATAACTCCACGCTATCGATGAATGCATCATTATTTGTTGCAAGCTTTGAGCTTTTTTCTTTTAACATTATCAGGTTATGTGTTAGTGGTGGAACTTGATTTTTATTTTTAATAAAAGCTTTCAAATAGTTTTCTATGCATTGGTAAGCAGAAAATAATGAATAATCAAAAAAATAATTCATGAATAAAGTTCTGGAGACAAAATAATGATCATGAGCTGATTTTATATAGTATTCATAACCAATATTACTTAGTTTTTCGTTGTAAGTATGGTCAGCGAGTTTTACTGTAGGTTGAATGTTTGCAACGCCAGATCCTATGCATGTATTAAGGAAATGTATATATCCTTCTATTGATTCAATTGTTGGTTCGATATTAGGCATGTAATTCCTTTCGAGAAAGGATGAATTTCTTTGTGCACTGGCATTATTGAGCTTCACCGATTTGCGATTTCATTATCAATCAAGGGGAGTAGTAACCTTGGCGAAACAGCCACCGTAGATCCAGATGGCACGCCTAAGTTTATGATATCGAGATAAGAAACCGTTGTAGTGGCACGTTGCGTAATAATGCCAATTACTTCTGCATCTTGATTAACAACAGGGCCACCACTTGCACCTGACTGGAGTTGATTGTCCACATAAAACACTTGACCCTCCAGCGTCAGCTGACCATTAGTTAGAGTTACGCTATTTTCATATCCAATCATACCTGACTTGATCATCATTAATTGTTGCCGAGCAATTTGAAGACCTCGCAAGATGAGTTGCACTTCAGGTTGTGTCCTATCCAAAGTTTGATCAAAGGATAACGGCAATTCCATATCATCTGGGAAACCTGCCATAAGAACTTCAAGCCCTACTTTGATTGGATTTCTGTTCAAACGGAGAAAAGGCACATCATTTTGTGTTGATATAGGACGTAATAGAGCAAGATCAACTGTGATTGGCTCCTTCGTCAGTGAGTTTTGTATGCCAACGCCACATCGCACGGGGTAGTATTGATTGAACTGGCCAGCTTTCGTTTTCGCTAAGTAGGTAACATTTGGATCGTTGACATCCTCTGGTCTAACCGTGATACGTCCTGTGACAACATGAGCAGCTGTCAACAAATCGCCCTTAGCATTGATGGCAACACCTGATCCAATGCCTATGCTGTTTTCAGGATTCAATGGTTCTTGTCCATAGAATGAAGTTACTAAGTAAGTTGTCTGTATAAGGGCATCTGATATTTCAATTTTGTTCATAGTATCGTGTATTCCTGATTAAGCGGTCCAAAGGTAAATTATCGAGGGCAAGGATGATTACCTATTCGAGAAAAAGTAAATTTTCCAAACGTTCATTTTGGTCATAACAAGTTCTATTTTAAAATCTCTTGATAAACATCCATCAAATACGCGACGCAGGCGGGTTCGTCGTCGAGGG
>DDWY01000038.1 GCA_002347705.1 Anaerolineaceae bacterium UBA2274
GCTCATTGCCGGCCTCAAACATTCATCTGTCGTGCGCGCCATGCCCAATACACCTGCCCAGGTGGGTGAGGGGATGACCGTCTGGACGCAAAGCCAGCAAACCTCGGAAGCGCAGCATGCGCTTGCCGATAAAATCTTGTCTGCCCTGGGGCAAGCCATTTTTGTTGAAGAAGAGGCTTATATCGATATGGCAACTGCCGTATCCGGCACCGGACCAGCTTATGTATTCTTATTCCTCGAATCAATGATTGATGCTGGGGTTCACCTTGGCCTCCCCCGTCGGATTGCTGAAGAAATGGTAATCCAAACCATCAAAGGATCCATCGATTACTATGCTCAAAACAGCTCCCATCCTGCCCGATTACGAAACCAGGTCACCTCTCCTGGCGGCACATCAGCAACAGCCCTGTATTATTTAGAAAAAATGGGATTCCGAACTGCGATCTCGAGGGCGATTTGGGCGGCTTTCACTCGATCCCAGGAGCTTGGCAAGGGGCAGATGCACCAGGATCCCGAGAAGATCTGAGAAGTGATTAGGGGCGGGGGGCTGTGCGCTTTCTTAAAGTGTGTTTGAATGAGACTACGGGCGTTTTCGAAGTGGGAAACGCGCATGAAGTCGATCATAGCTCTGTGCGGCGAGTCCCCAAGCAAGGGTAACGGACCGCCGCCGTGGCTGAAGTAAACAATGATTTCTTATTTGGATTCATAAGCACCTCTCAAATCACAGTACTTCAGCAAGGGATTGGTTTACAACCACGCATTTGACAAGATAGGGAGGAAAACTGAATTTGACAGAGGTTTTTTTGTTATATACTCTTTCTTCCGATGCGGTGTAGAGAGGGGGTAGCTCGTTGGGCTCATACCCTGACGGGCACTATGTAACCCGGAGGTCAGTCGCTTACCCTGTTTCGCGGGCACAAGCGGATTGGCTCCCCGTTGCTAATAAACGACCGAATGGTCGTTTTGGCTTTACTTGGTGTGCCTTACTTTGCGGGCACTGGCGAATTCCCCAGGGGTATCACGTTCTCTCTCTTCAAAAAAAGCCATAAGTAGAGCCTGGGAAGCACTTTTTCTTAGTACTTCCCTTGGCTCTGGAGATTGGGTGCGGTTGGTTTATCGGTTCAGTTGGTTGAAAGGATTGATCATATTGACTGTGTGAGCCTTGTAGAAATCTTCACTCTTTGTGATGCTGATCCGTTTGTCAAGTTCGTCCAAATTCGTGTCGTCCAGGCTCTGAGCTTTTGATACGCTGCGGGCTTTTACATTGTTTGCAGCGAGTGGCTTTCCGAAAAAGAAAGAGAAGACATTGATTTTCTTGGTGACTAACATTTCAAACTCCTTTTTGATGTAAACACATTCAGCGGTCTATTCTCATGACAGTGAGGATCACCAGTCCCAGGTCATTGATCTTTGCGAGGATGCCGAGTAAAGCTGCTTGATCGATGGCCTGCCCAGCCAGAAGGGTTTTGCCGTTCTCTCTTGTGATGGTGAAGCCGCCAAACCAATCTGACCAGCTCTCATCGAAAGTTCCTTTGACCTGAATTTCGTAGAATGATGGTGATTCGCACATTTGCTTGTTCGTCATGGTTTGTATCCTGGTTTCTTTGTTGTTCTGAGCATAGTATCCTCGTCACATTGATGAGTTGTCATCATCAATTTTGATGATTCCACATTTAAAGAATTGATGATTCGGCGGGCAGATCGACAAAAAAATTCCCCGCCGGTCGACGGGGAATGAATTAATTGGAAAGACTTCTGCTATGGAGAAGATTGGTGTGTATTCTGTCATTGCGAACCTCCTTTGTGAAGCAATCTAAGCTATAGGTAAACCCAGAACACCGTAGGTAGCAAGATTCATTCATCACACGCGATGCATATATGGGTTAGGCACCGTTGTGAACAATATACAGTTTTTGAGGTTGAGAGTTTAGATTGCTTCGTTCCTCGCAATGACAGAAAATTTCTCAAAGTGACGTCTCGTCACGACACAATAAAGCCAAAGCAGGTGCTAATTGACAAAAAAATCCCCGCCAGCCGACGGGGAATGAATTATTTGGCAGGTTTGACTCTTAGAATAAGCCGAGAATCCGGGCTTTTTGGAGGGCTTTAAGCCGCCCATGCACATCCAGCTTGAGATAAATGTTGCGGATATGGGTGCGAAGCGTGGAGGGCACGATCATCATCTCCCTGGCGATTTCCGGAATAGCCAGGTGTGAGTTCAGTAAGCATAATACGTCCAATTCGCGCTCGCTCAATGGCTCCACCAGGATGGCGCTAGCCGCACCTGGAGGAGCAGAGCTGGTTCATTAGCTTCCAGGCAGCAAACCAGCAGTAGCAGGACGCAAACAAGGATTAAAGCAGCCAGTGTTGACCTGTTTCTGCGATTGAGCCTTGATAATTCTTGGTTAATATCTTAGCCAAATTTTGATAACTAAGTAACCCCCAGATAGGCTTCGATGACCATGGGATTTTGCAGCACTTCCTGGGCGTCGCCCTCCAGCACAATCTTGCCAGTTTCCAAGACATAGGCTCGGTGAGCGATCACAAGCGCCATCTGGGCGTTCTGTTCAACCAGAATTACGCTGGTGCCCGAATTATTGATGCTCTGGATTGTATCGAAAATCTGCTCTACCAAAACGGGTGACAGACCCATGGAGGGTTCATCCAATAGGAGGAGCTTGGGGCTGGCCATCAAACCGCGGGCAATCGCCAGCATCTGCTGTTCACCACCGGAAAGAGTGCCGCCCAGTTGTTTGGAACGTTTACCCAGAATGGGGAATTTAGCAAACATTTCTTCGACTTTATCAGCTATCAGCTTTTTATCCGTGACGGTGAAGGCGCCCATTTCAAGGTTTTCCATCACGGTCATGGCGGCAAAGATCTTACGACCCTCGGGTACTTGCACAATGCCCTTGCGCACAATTTTTTGTGGCTCGAGATTGGTAATATCCTCGTCCAGGTAATCCACCTTTCCTTTAACAGCAGGAAGTAAACCGGAAATGGTGTTAAGCAAGGTGGATTTACCCGCGCCATTCGCCCCGATTAACGTAACGATCTCGCCTTCCTGCAAGTTAAAACTAACGCCTTGCAAAGCGTGTATCGCGCCATAATGGACATTAAGGTCAGTTACTTTTAGCATAAGATAGCCTTTGTTTTTTGTATTTTTCAGAAAGAGCCGCTCCACCGGGCCCCAGGTAGGCTTCAATAACCCTGGGATTGGCCTGAATTTCAGCCGCGTTGCCTTCAGCAATTTTGGTACCATAATCCAACACGCTGATCCGGTCCGAGATACCCATCACGACCTTCATATCATGTTCGATCAGGATAATCGTAATTCCCAACTCATCCCGCAAGCGCTTGATGAAATGGGTCGCTTCGGCGGTTTCGTTCATGTTCATGCCGGCGGTGGGTTCATCCAACAAGAGCAGTTTCGGCTGGTTTGCCAAAGCCCGCCCAATTTCCAACCTTCGCTGGAGACCGTATGGCAAGTTCTTGGCAAGAAAATCGCCATAACCTTTCAAACCGACGTAATCCAACAGGCGCAGAGCCTCTTTGACTGATCCGCCTTCTTCTTTCCGGAAACGCTTGGTATGGATTATGGCGTCAACCCAGTTGGTTTTCAAATTGGGGTGCAGACCGATCAAAATGTTCTCAACCGCGGTCAAATTGCTGAAAAGACGGATATTTTGATAGGTGCGTGAGATCCCCAGCCAGGCAACCAGATTGGTCGAGAGCCCCTGGATAGGGTCACCATAAAACAAGATCTCACCCTTTTCAGGAAAATAAAAACCTGAAATACAGTTGAACAGCGTGGTCTTGCCTGCTCCGTTTGGACCAATGATGCTGTAGATGTACTTTTCGGGTACTTCAATGTCCACCTGGTTGACCGCGGTCAAACCTCCGAAGATCTTACTGACGTTCTTTACCTGGATGATTGGGTCAGTCATTTAGACCTCCTTCTCCAGGCGCACCGTCCTCTTTAAGCTTATTGCCTTCATCTTTCTCAATGTTAGGCCGGGTAGCCGGCCATAATCCCTCAGGACGTGAAATCATCATGACCACCAACAAGCCACCGAACACCAACAAGCGGTAGTTTTCTATTTCTCTGAGAATTTCAGGAAGTCCTTTTAGGGTAAAGGCTCCCAGAATGATGCCAGGAATACTATTGACGCCACCAACGATCAGAATGCTTAGGATGTTCATAGAAACCATCAACTGATGGTCGTTTGGACCAGTAAACTGGTTACGAGCTGCAAAAATACCGCCGGCAAGACCAGCAAAGGCAGCTCCTAAGCACAATGCCAGCAATTTATTCGTCATTATGTTGACACCCGTCGCTTGAGCAACCTTGGTGTCTTCTTTGACTGCCAGCCACGCTCGCCCGGTCCTGGACCTTTCAAGCCGTTTGTAGATAATAATTGATAGAACCATGACGACCAAAATGATATAGGTGTAGTCAATATCGCTGGAAAATGGCTGTCCAAAAAGGGTTGGTCCTCTAATGTCTTGGATCCCCCGTGGGCCTCCAGTGAACGAGGTTAAGAGGTCAGATTTCAAAAGGATTCGAATAATTTCGCCAAATCCGAGCGTCACAATGGCGAGGTAATCGCCGCGCATGCCCATGACTGGCAAGCCCAAAAGAACTGCTGCCACCACCGCCATGAGTATACCAATCAGGAGAGAAGGCCAAAACCCTAGCATGATTCCATGCGGTAATGGCGCGTTTAGTAAGGCCACACTGTAGGCACCCATTGCGAAAAAGGCTGCGAAACCAAGCATCAGCTGACCAGACAGACCTACAATGATATTCAATCCAATTCCCAGGATGACGTATAAACCAACCAGACCCACAACATAATTGTTGTAAGAGCCCCAAATGCGAGGTAGGAAAAATGCCAAAAGGCCAATCAGCAGGAAAAGTAAAAACTTTCCGTACTTTTTAACCCAATTTGGTGTATTTGCCTGAGCTTTCGCCTTCAAACCTTGGTAGCCGGATTTTACACCCTTAAAAAAGCGCGAGGCTGACTCAGATTTGAGCAAGATCTTCATCAGACTTCCCAGTAGACTCGCAACAGTAAACAGACCCAAGTGTAAGAGTGGGCTGATCGCTCCCTGATCAAAAAGAAAGAGCCGGATACTTTCGGGGGCAAGCGCAGCCAGATACTTGCGGACATCCGTGCCAGTTACAATCAGTTGATTTAATATCAAGTCGAATAATCCAAGCACAACACCCAAAGTTAACCCGGCAACGAGGGCTTGGAAAAGCTTAGTGGTTGGTTTTGCGTCGTCGGACGAGGTGGACCATCCCACAAACATACCAAAAAGAATTAGGAACAAAACCATAAAACGCACATCCGGTAAGCTCCCACGGATAACATTCGCACCAAACAACTTGCTTAACATGGTCGCTACCATGACATCAAGATCGATCAGAACAAATATGATCATCACGATTCCAAAGGTGAGGCCTCTTTTCAAACTGGGACTAACAAGGTTCTTATTCATACCTTTTCCTCCGAGAGAACTTCACCCAAAATACCGGAAGGTCTGAAAATGAGAATGATGATCAGGATTACAAAAGCCAAAACATCTTTTAGTTGATAGCTAATCCCAAGGGCGGTTGGACCAATGGATTCGATCAATCCCAGCAGCATGCCGCCGAGCATCGCGCCAGGGATATTACCAATGCCTCCCAAGACTGCTGATGTAAAGGCTTTGATGCCAGGCATAAAACCCACGTAATAGTAGACCAAGCCGTTGTGGAGTCCCCACATGACCCCAGCCGCGCCAGCCAGCATACCGCTGATAATGAAGGTCTGACTAATTACACCATTGACATCAATACCCATCAACGCGGCGGTTGATTTGTCAGCCGCAACCGCGCGCATGGACTTGCCAAGCTTTGATTTTCTCACCATGGTGTATAAAGCAAACATCAGGATAATGGATAAACTGAAGGTGAGAACTCCGGTATAGGGAATGGTCAACCGCGCCCCTGCCACAGTGATAGCCCAACCTTGACCACGGGCAATCAGATCCGGGTTCTTGTAATCACGAACCAACGGGCTGAATAGGAGTTGGGCCAGGTTTTGCAGAAATATTGAAGCACCAATTGCACTGATCAATGGGATCAATCTGGGAGCTTTTCTCAAAGGGCGATAGGCGATTTTTTCTAGCAGGAACCCGAAAGTTGCTGCCACAGTCATGCCAACAATAAAAGCCAGCAAAATCGACAGAAAGGGTTGGGCATTTGACAGACTGGTTATCTCACCTGTGGACGAAGTAAATCTAATCGCATTGGTTGCTTCAAATACAAAGTATCCAGCAAAAGTACCAATCATCATCACTTCGCCGTGAGCAAAGTTGATCATCCTGAGGATTCCATAGACAAGGGTGTAGCCGATGGCAATCAGAGAATAAACGCCGCCAATGACCAGACCAGAGATCAGCAAACGAACCCATATATCTGGTGTGTATTCATTCTGAACGATAAAAACTGTGTATAAACGCCAAAAGAAATAAGAAAGAACGATAAGACCAAATATCCAGCGAACAAGTTTCGGGAGTTTGCTGCGTTTGTATCGTCGCGGCGGTCGAATTTCATTTTCCATAATATCCTCCTCAGCGGAGTAAGTTAAAAATCAATAGGCAGGGAAGGGAATTCCTTCCCTGCATTTATCGATTGTTAATCAGACTTAGTTAACCGGAACAAACGCACCGTTTTTCACTATGTGGAACTGTGGACCTTGAATGTTGCAATCTCCGACTGGAGCGCAGGTGTAAGTACCGCTGATGCCAGTCCAGTTGTTCAGACCACGCACCGCGTCGACCAGAGCACCGCGGGGAATATATAGTGCGCCATCAGCACCAAGAACTGCCACATCACCGACTTTTTCGATTAAGGCGGTGGTGCAGTCGTAGCTGTTCCAGGTGAATGGTGAAAGTTCGCCTGGACCAACACCGTAAGCAGCCTTGTAAGCTTCATCAAAGGCTGTCTTCTCGGGGGTCTGGGGTGGCGTTCGAGGTGTGGCATGGTAGGAGCCTTCACCATTGGCGCCAGCCCGGTTCAGGAAATCGGTGCCAAACGTGCCATCGCATCCGAAGAAGACTGCGTTTTCGAGACCAGTGGTTTTCATCTGGTTTGCCAAAACACCAGCATCCTGGGTGTAACCGCCGAAATAGATCAATTCGGGTGACTTAGCGGCAATCGTAGTTAGTACGGGGGTATAGTCAGCTTCTTTCGAAGTGATGCCCACAAATTCCACTACTTCCCCACCAAGGGCTTCGAATTCTACCTTTACAATCTCAGCCAAACCCTTGCCATAATCCTCACCGTCATGCATGACCGCGATCTTTCGGAAACCAAGTTCCTCGTAGATGAACGTGGCTGCGGCTTTTCCCTGGGCAGCATCGGTGAAGGGCACGCGATTAAATACAGCTGAACCTTTTTGGGTCAAAGTGGGGTTGGTGGCTGAAGGGGAAAGCATGGGAATGCCTTTGGCTTCATAGATTGGCATGGCTGCCGCGGTCGCGCCTGAGAAAAGATGACCGGCAACGCCTACCAAAGTTTGATCCGCGACAAACTTGTTCGCAACTGCGGCTCCACCTTCGGCGGCACCTTGATCGTCCTCTGCAACTAATTCAAATGAAAAACCATGCAGAGGTTCAGCATCAGCAACTGCAATTTTTCCAGATTGTTCGGCGTCGATACCAAACGAGGCATCACCGCCGGTCATCGGAGAACCCATGCCGATCTTGATCGTTTGACCAGGCTCGATCTTGGCACATCCGTATCGATCCGCAGCGCATTCTGCTGGAACTTTATCAGTTTCAGGCACTACTTCTGCGGGTGCCGGTGTGTTTACTGCAGCAGGAGCGCAAGCTGACAGTAAGAGAACGGCAACTATTACAACTATCAATCCTTTGAAATTCTTCATTTTTCTTCTCCTATCACTATGATCCTTGACCTGTTTTATGTGGCTATTAATTCAAACTAGAAGAGTACAACAGAAAACGCAAAATTTTATCTTAGTAACAGAAAACAACTTTTTAAAAACGATCACAAAACAAATGGGACACCCCCTGTCACCAATTCCAAACGAATGAACAAAAGAAATGTTAATTTATCAGACATTATACTATTAATCAGTAGATTAAGTAGATTTTGTCAAATTTTTTTTGTCAAATTTTTAAGCGGCTCATTGATTCGAGGATTTTGAGATTTTCCCCTTGTACACAATTGAAGAAGGCCCACCAGGAAATTGTTGGAAATGTTTCAATCCCTTCAACTTATTCTGGGGTTTCCTTCAACAAAAAATATTTGAAAAGAGAGATGCGATAAGTTCCTGGCAGGTTTCTTTTCCAGGCAGATCAAGATTTTCATTCGCTTGGATCCATCGCAACCCACAAAAAATGTTATTTCTTTTTCAGGGCGGCTAAGTTTCAACCTGCACTTCACCTGCCAGGTTTAGGGGAAATCTTTACATAAACTTTAAAGACGCAATAAGAAGGCTTTACCCAGCTTTGATAGCCTAAAGTGGTAAGTAAAACAATTAATGAACAGGAGAAAATAAGATGAAAAAATCCTTGGGTATTACTTTAGTGGTGTTAGGCAGCATCATCATAGCAATATTGCTCTTTGGCGCAGGACTATTCTTTGGACGTACCAACGTTTTTGCGAACAACTGCACCACGAATGATTTCTGGACGCGGGCGACCAACTTCCAGGGTCCCTGGATGATGGGACGTTACAACACGATGGGCCGTTATAACATGATGGGTGGTTTCAGCAGGGCACGTTGGTGTGGGGGCAACAACACCAACGATCAAATCCTGAGCGTCGACCAAACCAAACAGGCAGTCGAGGGTTATCTGCAGAATGTGGATAATTCTGATCTTGAACTTGGGGAGATCATGATCTTCACCAACCATTCGTACGCGCGCATCGTCGAGAAAAGTACCGGGATCGGAGCGATGGAATTGCTGATCGACCCCTCTACATTGTCCGTTTATCCCGAATACGGTCCAAACATGATGTGGAATCAGAAATATGGACACCGGGGGGGATTTACCATGATGGGCGGAACTGGCATGATGAACGGCTACTTCTTGGATCCTTCTTTTGTCTCTTCAGAGATGAATGTATCCCCAGAACAAGCCCTTGAGTTTGCCCGGCAGTATCTGGATCAACAATTTCCTGGGTACACAACGGCCGAAGAAGCAAATCCCTTCTATGGATATTACACCATCGATATTTTGAAGGACGACGAGCCTACAGGAATGCTCAGCATTAATGGATACAGTGGGCAGGTTTTCCTGCATAGCTGGCACGGAACCTTCGTCGAGATGTGGGAATAATTCACGCGCGTACAACTTTTCCAGGGATTGGCATGATGGCCAATCCCTGTTTGTATGTACAATAGGTTTATGACCTTTTTTACTGGAGATTGAGATGACGAAAACCAGGATCCTCATTATCGATGATGAAGCTTCTGTTCATAAGGTTCTGAGTGCTTATTTGAAGGCGGAAGGGTACGAATTCCAGTCAGCCTACGATGGACCACAAGGGTTGGAGGCTGCTCACTCTTTCAAGCCGAATATCATCGTCCTGGATGTGATGCTTCCTGGTATGGACGGAATTGAACTGCTGGCCAAACTGAGACGTGAATCGAACATCTATGTGATCATGCTTACTGCCCGATCCGAAGAAACGGATAAAATCGTCGGGCTCTCGGTTGGCGCGGATGATTACCTTACCAAACCATTCAGCCCGCGAGAACTGATCGCCCGCATCAAAGCCGCCCTCAGGCGTTTGCAAAACCCGAGCGATAGTGTTGGAGAGCGCACGGCTCTCAGTTTCGCACACCTTCGCATTGATATAGCGGCAAGACGGGTTTGGGTTGATGAAAACCTGATCGACCTGACCTCGATTGAATTCGACATATTACTTGTTCTCGCCCAGCATCAAAGCATGGTCCTAAGCCGGGAGCAGCTGCTGGAGAAAATCTGGGGATATGATTATTTTGGTGACACCCGGGTAGTAGATGTCCACATTGGTCACATTCGCCAAAAACTGGGGGATGAATCCTTGATTGAAACGGTTCGCGGCGTGGGTTATCGATTTGAGGATAAACAGATGATCCCATGATGAAATTTATACGCACGCACCTTACATGGAAGGTGTTTCTGTCTTATCTGCTCGTCGTTTTTATTGGCGGTGTCGTGCTCATTACAGCTGCCAGTCTCTCTGTTCCCGCAGCGTTCGAGCGGCACCTCGTCAGCATGAACGAGATCATGATTAGCGGAAATATCGCGGGGAATAATGAGCAGATGGTATCAGACTTGTTTTCACAGTATAACAAAGCAGTCTTAGAGGCAGTGACCTATGCAGCGCTCGCCGCCCTGGTTGGGGCTGTATTGGCCAGTTTTTTGATCAGCCGCCAGGTTGTCACCCCCACTTTGCGAATGATGAGCCTCAGCAAGCGCATTGCTGAGGGAGAATACGAAGAGCGATTATCGCTCCCTGGAGGTCAGCAGGCGGACCAAATCGATGAACTGGGTCGGTTGGCACTCAGTTTCAACCAGATGGCAGATAAACTGGAGAAAACTGAGACGATCCGCCGGGAGCTGATCGGGGACATAACCCACGAATTGCGAACACCTCTTACCGCGGTAAAAGGGTACCTGGAAGGGATGATGGATGGGGTCTTTCCCGCCGATCCGGAAACTTACCAGCAAATACACTCAGAAATTGACCGTTTGCAGCGCCTGGTTAACGATTTGCAAGAGTTGAGCCGTGTGGAGGCAGGGGCTTTTCAATTAATGCTCACGCCTGTTTCACCAGCCAGTCTGATCGAAAGAATTCAGAATACGCTGGGCCGGCAATTTGAAGAAAAAAACATTCAGTTTGAGATAGATATTGAGCCCAATCTCCCCGACATCAATGTGGATAAAGACCGCATCATCCAGGTGCTGACAAACCTGGTGGGAAACGCGCTTCAATACACCCCCAGTGGAGGAAAGGTCACCCTCCTCGTCCGCCGGGAACCGTCTGACCTGCTTTTCTCAGTTAAAGACAGTGGAATCGGAATCTCCGCGGACCAAATCCCCTTGATATTCAATCGCTTTTACCGCACAGATAAGTCCCGGACCAGGACGAGTGGGGGTAGCGGCATAGGTCTGACCATCGCCAGGGCTCTGGTAAAAGCCCATCAGGGCAAAATTTGGGCTGAGAGTATGGGTGAGGGTAAAGGCAGCACTTTTTCATTCCAGATCCCTCTCCCTAGATGAAAGCGTAATACCCATAATCCTTTAATAAAACTTTATAAACCCTTGACTTATCCTTCATGCTGAAATGTTAGGCTTGTTCTCAGGTAAGAAAAGATAATAAGCATTAGGTTACTTGAAAGGATGTGAGAATATGATGATGGGTTTTTGGATAATGGGCGGTTTACTGATATTTTGGGCGCTCATCATTGTCCTGTCGGTATTGCTGGTGAAAGAGTTGTTTAACTCGAATAGCAGTCGAGCAAAAGACAACGTCCGGAGAGCCAATCAGATCCTGGATGAAAGATATGCCAGGGGTGAGATCAGCCAGGAACAATACCTGACGATGTTGAAGGATATTCACTAAAGGACTCAGCCAAGGGAGATTAAGGATTTTATGCGCGACACGCGCGCGACATAATCTCTTTTTGTCAGAAATATTTGGAAAAAAAAGGAAACTAACAGAATGAAAAAACCTCAGGTTTCAAAGATCGTTGTGCTTGTTGTAATTGCCGTAGTTGCCGTAATTGCAGTCGGAATCTTTACGCTCAGTAAGCCGATCAAGCAATCGGAAGCTGCTTTCCTGGAGAAATACGGATTGAGCGGTCTTACCGTCCAGGAAATTGTGCAAAAGCTCGATAGTACGACGTCTGATCCCGCGGGACTAAAAGCAAGTATTGATAGCAACCACCTGGTCCTCATGGATGATAGGGCTGAGGTCAGGTTGGCACTGCCCAAGGATGAATTTTACCTCTCCTTTGCGCCTTACCTCACCCAAACTCATCCCTGCGCGATACACAGCCTGGCATCCTGCCGGGGAGAGTTGGTGAACCAGGAAATTTATGCCGTGATTATTGATAGTACCGCTAAAGAGATCGTCAGATCCAATTTCACCACCATGGAGAATGGTTTTGTGGGTCTGTGGCTGCCGCGAAATATCGATGGCACACTGACTGTCAGCTACAACGGCTTGGTGGCGCAAGCTCCGATTAAGACCCATGCAGGAAGCGACACCTGCCTGACGACACCGCTGCGGCTCAATTGAGAGTTCATCGTACAGGAATTGCTTTCTCTTTCCACCAGACAGTTCTGAGAAAGGTTTTTTTGATTGTCAGGGGTATTTATGCTAAAGTAAATAAGACATCAGCGCTGTTCTCATCAATCAGGACAAATTTGTTGTTGAATTCCTTTTGATGGGAAATCAAAGGTGCTAAACCAGGATTTTAAGGTCAGGAGGTCAATGATGGCAGAAAAAAATATAAGA
>DDWY01000021.1 GCA_002347705.1 Anaerolineaceae bacterium UBA2274
AGAAACCCTTTGTCGTCATAATGCGGGGGTTCGCAATGACAAAAGGGCCGTCATCGCGAGCGAAGCGTGGCGATCTCTCCTTTTCGTTCAAACCTAAGTAATAAAGCGAGATTGCCACCCCCACTTTCCGTGTGCTCAAACTCGTCGTAGTCAAACTACGGGGGTTCGCAATGACAAAAGGTCTGTCATCGTGAGCGAAGCGTGGCGATCTCTCCTTTTCATTCAAACCCAAGGACAAAAACGAGATTGCCACACCCCCTTTCCGTATGCTCAAACTCGTCGTAGTCAAACTACGGGGGTTCGCAATGACAAAAGGTCTGTCATCGTGAGCGAAGCGTGGCGATCTCACCTTTTAGCCGTAGGTCGGGTTGCGTCTTTCAATCCGACAATTGAGTCTCGGTGGGTTGGCTTCAAATTGCTCTTGTCGTGCCAGAATCTTTTGATGCCAAACTGCCCTACTTTTTTATCTGTAATAAGTCTACCTGCTCAGCCGCAGAATTGCCGCGGCATCGGCTCCGGTGATATCTTTATGCTCGCCCTCACTCCACCCCCGCGCTTCCCAGCGAGCCTGCACCTTCACGGCGGCTTCGTCGGGATCGACCCCATAAGAGGTCAGGGTGGTGGGCATGCCCACGCTCTGGAAGAAAGCTGAGGTTGCCTCGATGGTGCGGTCGATGCGTTCTGAATATTTCTGCATCTTCTGATCCATCACGCGGTATCCGTATTGCAGCAGCTTCTCGCGTTTTTGCTCGCGCTTGTACCAAAGAAGCCACGGCAAAACAACCGCCAATGACTCAGCATGCGCGAGTCCGTAAAACGCAGTCAGTTCGTGCCCAATGCCGTGTGTAGCCCAATCCTGTGGCACACCAGCACCAATCAGATGGTTGAGCGCGTTCGAGCAAACCCACATATAGTTGGCACGGGCGTCATAATCCGGAGGGTCCATTTCAAGTACAGCTGGAGCCATTTCTATGATAGCCATCAGCAGCGCTTCAGCCTGGCGGTCCTGCACGACTGCCCCAACCGGGTAGGTCATGTACTGTTCCATCACATGCACAAAGGCATCCACCAGCCCATTGCGCAGCTGATTTTGGGGCAAAGAATAAGTGGTTTCAGGGTCCAGGATAGAAAACTTGGGGTAGACACTGTCGCTGGCAAAAGAAAGTTTTTCTTCGGTCTCACGGCGTGAGATGACCGCGTTATGGTTAAACTCACTGGCGGTTGCAGGGAGGGTCAGAACAGTTCCAAGCGGAATTGCCTTTTTCAAGTCCTTTGCAACTTTGCGTGCAAGGATGTCCCAGGGTTCAATCTCTTCGTTGGGGGATGCAAGGGAGATGAACTTAGTTCCGTCGATCACCGAGCCGCCGCCGACAGCCAGCAAAAAATCTATCTTCTTTTTTCGGACCTTCTTTATGGCTTTCATCAGGGTGGCATAATCGGGGTTGGGTTCGATGCCGCCAAATTCAATCACTTCATGCTTCTTGAGCGCGTCCATTACCTGATCGTAAACGCCATTGTCCTTGATGGACCCGCCACCGTAAAGCAGCATGATCTTGGCTTTGCGAGGAACCCGCTTGCTCAGTTTCGCGATAGTTCCCTTGCCAAAAATGATTCGCGTGGGATTATAGAACTCGAAATTGTCCATGTGGTGACTCCTTGTGTGGTTTAGTCAGTCTCAATCATATCAGACCCTTCGGTTTGATTACAGTTTTTTAGGTTTGTGTACCATCTTTTGAATGAAAATGCACATGCACGGCGCGTACATAATCGATGCCATCCATCAGTGCTTTTTCGACATGATCCGAAATGGCATCCCCCTCATCGACACTGATCGCTCCATCCACGAATATGGCCAGGTTGATCACAATGTATTGCCCAAAACGGTGTGCTTTGACCGAGTCGATTGCCTGCACTCCGGGAACCTGGCTTGTCAACTCGCGAATGTGCTCATTCAAAACTTTTCCGGGAAGCGTATCCATCAGATCGTCCGTGGAATCGCGCAGAATACCGATGCCGGTTCTGAGAATTACCGCTGCCACCACCGCACCAGCCAAGGGATCCACCCAGTGATAGCCGAATTGGCTCATGGTGGTGCCAATCACCACCGCTGTAGCTGAGAAGATGTCATTGCGGTGATCTTGTGCTACGGCAATGACGGAAGGATTGTTGGTTTTTTTGCCGATCTTTCGGGTGTAAATACTCAGAGCCCATTTAAGTAACACTGTAAATAAGGCCGCGTAGAGGGTATATTGGGCACTGCCGGCAAAATCCCCGATCCCTTTGAAGAAATCAAACAGGGAGTTGATGGAGTCCCAAAAAATGGTAACAGCAGTAGTGATGACGAATGCGCCAACGACCAAGGCGCCAACGCTTTCAAATTGCGTGTGCCCGTAGGGGTGTTCGTCATCAGCGGGTTTGTGGGCGGCACGCACGAAGACCGAGACCACGATGTTGTAGACCACATCCGAAGTGCTGTTGATGCCATCTGCCAGCAAGGCAGGAGAGTGCCCCAGGATGCCGACGCTGGTTTTCAGCAGCGCCAACAGCACGTTGGAGATTAGCGCCAGTGAGACTGCCTGATTGCTGAGTTTGCTGCGTTCAGTGGCGCTGATAGTGGTGGAACTGACTGAAGAGGACATGCTCATCAACGGTCTATCCCCGTTGCTTTGCGCATGCGTTTCAGCACTGGTATGGCGATGTCGCGCGCTTTTTCAGCGCCGCGCGCCAGGATAGCATCTAAGGCGGCAGTGTCCTGCATATAATCGTTGAACTTCTGCCGGGCGTCGCCAAAATATGCCAGGATCGTTTCAGCTAACTCCTGCTTCAAGGTGCCGTAGCCCAAACCACCAGCCAGGTAGTGTTGGCGAACTTCTTCAGTCCGCTCGGGGGTGGCAAAGAGGCGGAAAATCTGGAAGAGATTGTCGCCATCGGGGTTCTTAGGCTCCTCCGGTGTGCGGCTGTCCGTGACGATTCGCATGACCTGCTTGCGCATTATCTTTTCATCTGCAAAGATCGGGATGGTGTTGCCGTAACTTTTGCTCATCTTGCGCCCGTCAATGCCTGGCACGTCTTGCAGGCCTGGGGGAAAGAGACCTTCTGGCAACTTGAGCGTCTTGCCGTAGGTGCGGTTGAAATTTTCGGCGATGTCGCGCGTGATTTCGATGTGCTGTTTCTGATCGGGTCCAACAGGCACCACGTCGGATCCATAAAGCAGGATATCCGCAGCCATCAGAACCGGATAGTTGTAGAGCCCCATGTTGATGCCGTCATCCGGGTCGCGCTCAAGTTCAAGGTTCTTATCGACTGCAGCCTTGTAGGCGTGGGCGCGGTTCATCAAGCCCTTACTGGTCAGGCAGGCGAGCATCCAGGTACATTCCGGGATTTGGGGGATGTCGGACTGACGAAAGAAAACGCTGTTATCCGGGTCCAGCCCCAGCGCCAGCCAGACAGCAGCGACCTCATGGATCAGGTGTTGCAGTTCATTTCGGTCTGGGGTGGTGGTGAGGGCGTGAAAATCAGCAACAAAATAGAGACCGAGATATTTTTCGGTCAGGGCAATGGCGGGTTTGTACATGCCAAAATAATTGCCGATGTGCGGATTGCCGGTGGGTTTGATGCCGGTCAGCGAGATAGGTTTCATAAAGCACTCCTCTATAGCGATTCAACCAATTATAAGGCACTCCAGCAGCTTTTGCGCATTTTTCCGGTGGGTTGGTATGCGTTTCAAAAGTCCGTGA
>DDWY01000106.1 GCA_002347705.1 Anaerolineaceae bacterium UBA2274
AGCCTGCCGCGCCAGTGACTACGTATACACTCATCAGAGTTTGATCACTTTCATGTCGTTTTTCGCAAGGCCTTTCAAGGCGTTGCGGGCATCAAAGATCAGCTGCGATTTTTCGAGGATCATCTTGTAGTCAAACTTATCGTGATTGGTAATAATTGCCACCAAATCCGCCTTCTCAAGGAAGCTTGAGAGCTCTTTTTCAGAAAACATTTGAACACCTTCGATCTCAATTTCAGGAACGTAAGGGTCGTTGTAGGATACGATGGCACCTTTCTCGCGCAGGAGGTGGATGATGTCGAGAGCGGGCGATTCGCGCATGTCGTTGATATTGGGCTTATAGGAAACGCCCAGGATTAGAATCTTGCTGCCGTTGAGCGGCTTCTTAAAGCGATTCAGGGCATCCTGGATGCGAGTGACCACGTAACGCGGCATGCTGGTGTTGATCTCGGAGGCGAGTTCGATGAAGCGCGCGGTGTAGTTGAGCGTCTTCATCTTCCAGGAAAGGTATAGCGGGTCCACCGGGATGCAGTGCCCACCCAGCCCTGGTCCGGGGGTGAACTTCATAAAGCCGAATGGCTTGGTGGCGGCAGCATCGATAACTTCCCAAACATCCACTTCCAGGCGTTCGCACATTTGCGCCAGCTCGTTGACCATCGAGATGTTGATCATGCGGAAGGTGTTTTCGAGTAATTTTGCCATCTCAGCGACTTCTGTGGTGGAGACGGGCACAACCTTTTCAATGGCCTGCTGATACCACGCCACGGCAACATCCGTGCATGCCTGGGTGATGCCGCCTACAACCTTGGGTGTGTTGTAGGTAGTGTAGTCCGTGCGTCCGGGGTCGACGCGTTCAGGGGAAAACGCAAGGAAGAAGTCCGTGCCGACTTTAAGGTCGGTGTTGGCGGTTAATTTTGGCAGGACGAACTCGCGGGTGGTTCCCGGATAGGTGCTGGACTCAAGCACAATGATCATACTGCGGTGCAGATAAGGGGCGATATCTTCGCTGGCTTGGGCAATAAAAGACATGTCAGGGTCGCCAGTTTTGCGTAAGGGCGTGGGCACGCAAATGGAGACAGCATCAATTTCGCTGAGGGTTGCATAGTCTGTAGTGGCGCGGATGCGACCTTTGTCGATGTGTTTGCGCAACTGCGCGTTGCTGATATCGGAAATATAACTTTCGCCGCGATTGACCATATCCACTTTTTCCTGGATGGGATCAATGCCCGTCACGTTGAAGCCGGCATTGGCAAAAGTTACAGCCAGCGGAAGGCCCACATAGCCCAAACCAATCACTGCAATATTTGCTCGTTTTTTCTCTATATCCTGAATCAAGTCTTCTTTTACCATCAATTCCTTACCTTTCGTTTAAAACAGGCTTAGCTGTTCGGGGGGGCTGGGTTTTTCTTCTCTCTGTACTGATTTTTTCTCAGGCTCATACACTTCTACTTTGTGCTGGACGGGGGTTTCAACTTTGGGTTGAGCTGCCGCCTCTTTACCCAGCAATTGGGGTAATTTTGAGAAATCCTCAATTAAAGCAGGTCTCAAAGCGGGTTGATGAAGAGCTGCTGCCGGATGGTACATCGTCACGATCAGTCGCTTGCCAACATTGTGAGATTTGCCGTGGATCTGGCTTATTTTGCCATTTTCGACGAACTTCGCCATCGAAAACCTTCCCAGGGTGACAATCACTTTGGGGTCAAGCAGGGCAATTTGTTCGTCAAGGTAATTCGCGCAGGCTGCGAGTTCTTCGGGCATGGGGTCGCGATTGCCCGGCGGGCGGCATTTGACCACATTGGTGATGAAGACCTCTTCGCGTTTTAGATTGGCTGCAGCCAGTAATTCATCGAGAAACGCGCCAGCCTGACCTACAAATGGCTTTCCCTGCTGATCTTCGTGATAGCCCGGTCCCTCACCAATGAACATGATATCCACCGAGGACGGGCCATTTCCGGGGACGGCATTCTTGCGCCCCTTGGCCAGCGGGCACTTCTGACAGTGGAGGATTTCCTCGCGGATGACATTCAATCGGTTTGTTTGTGACATAATCGTTTCCAGTGACAAATTCTACCCCAGGAACATGCATTTAAGACGAAAAAGTTAGCTTTATGTTCCTTAGGAATTCCAGGTCCAAGGGGTCCAGATCCAGCAAGAGGGCGTCCTCACCTTCAGCTTGATAATAATTGGGGCGTAAGCCAACGACCTTATAACCAAAGCCGAAATAAAGGTGGAGTGCCTCAAGGTTGCCTGAGCGCACCTCCAGCAGGGATTTTACCGCCCCCCTCCCGGCAGCTTGCAGGAGTCCCTCCACCAGCAGTCTGCGACCTATTCCGCGGTGACGGTAGTCCGGGTGGACGGCAATGGTGGCAATGTGGGCTTCATCCACAATCAGCCAGATGACTAATGCGCCCACAATAGTCTCATCTTCAGCCGCGTCAGAGTCTTCCGCGACCAGGCACAAACTGTAGTTGTTTGTTTTTAGTTCGTATTCAAAAGATCCCTGGGGCCAGGGATCCGCGAACGAGATTTGGTCGAGAGCCGCGACATGCGGCAGGTCTTCCGCACGCATATTTCGCAGCTCAACATGGCAGGCATCAGCGCGCGCGCTCATAGATCTTGCACATTGCTCAATGTGTGAACGTAAATTGGCGCAAGACTGGCAGCGTCATCTGCTTGCCCCGCCTGGATTTTTGCCCAGGCCAATTCTGCCAGGACTGCCGGACGGCGGAGGCAGAGACTGGGGGGTGCCAACCGTGCGGTCTTCCACTTGCGCCCGAGGATCTGGCGTTCCTCAGCATTCATCTCACCCACCACATAAATCGGAGATTTAATGGTGGCAGCCATTGCGCGAATATCGTCCACAATGACGTCGGTAAGTGCTTGCCAGGTGCCTTGTTTGTATTGATAGCGCGCGAAAGCGTACCTGCCCCGACCGACCTCCAGGAAAGCGAGCATGGGTCGGCGTAAGCCAGGTTGAGCAGCGGCAAGGATTTCGAGCGAAGGGATGCCTGCCACGGGTAAATTCCGCCCCAGGGCAATGCCTTTGGCTGCACTGAGTCCGATCCGTAAACCAGTGAAAGAACCCGGACCAAGCGCTACGCCCACGCCAGTCAGACTACTGGCCTTGGTATGCGTTTTGGTCAGCATTTCTTTGATCGCCGGGATCAGTTCAACCGTGTGGTAGTTCTTGCTGCGCCAGGTTTGTTCGGCGAGCACATTGGTGCCATTAAAAAGGGCGATGCCGATCCATTCGGTGGAAGTGTCGATTGACAGTAACATGATTAGCCTCCAAACAAAGCTTGTTGCAGCTTTTTGAGAATGGATACGTAGCGGGGTCCGTGCGGAGTGAGGATCAGATGACGCTGGTCATCATTAATCCAGTCCATATTAACCCAAAGGTTTTCTTTAGGAAGACTGGTTTTCATGCGTTCCGCCCATTCCATCACCAATATCCCATCCACCAACACACGGTCCAGGTCAAGAATGGCACTGTCGATGGGATTATCGGGCTGCAGGCGGTAGGCATCGGAATGGAAAAGTGTGCGGCCATCCGGGCGCGAATATTCGTTGACGATCACATAGGTGGGACTGGTGACTTTGCTGGGTGAACCCCAGCCCTGGGTGATGCCCTGCACCAGGGTGGTCTTGCCGGAGCCAAGGTCGCCCTCAAGGCAAACGATGTCGCCAACCTGGAGCAGGCTGCCAAGGCGAACTCCCACCCGGCGGGTTTGCTCAGGGCTATGCGAAAAGACTTCAAAAGCATGCGGTGGAAGTATTGGCATCTTAACAAAAGATTATACCTTAGCATAGGCAGAAAATTTGAGAAAGTATGAATTCGTTATCTGTCATTGCGACTGCTTGCGTACAGAATAGGCACGAAGCAATCTAAANNTAACCACTTCCGCTTCGCGAGGACAAGAATTAGTCCTATTACCTCCAGCTTTTATTGCATTCCAGCTGTTTAGATTGCTTACGAAATAGTACACTACGTGTCACAAAAGAAGTTCGCAATGACAGCTCTTGATCTTGCCGGTTTCACCTGCCCTGGTTTTTAATCCAGGGCGACCTTGCACGGGAATTGACCGAAGGTCTCCATACGACCTTTCCCGTCATAGCGAGGTACGAAGCAATCTAAACTGTTTGCACACCGAATTTTCTCATTTTAGTGCTCAGAAAACAGCTTCCCAACGAGAGAATATTCAAAAAATATCAAAACTGAGAAACTCAGGTGAAAAGATATTTTATTGCTAAGCTGAACCCGGCGTGATCGATTTCATCATTTTGTAAAGAAATCAAAAAAATGGCCAGGTGGCAAGACTGCGCGTAGGGCGTGATTGGAAGCATTTTAATCTCCCTCATGCACAAACCTTAATGTGCTTCCAATCCGCCATTGAGCCATTAATCACTGGCAATAACCACCTGGATTACTGTCTTCGCCGGATTGAGGGCAGGACACGCTTATCTGCCACAATGCCCAAGGTGCCCTCAATACCCTAACGGGCACTATGTCACGCCCTATGACTAGCGGTTAATGAAAGAAGACGAAAGGTAGATCCCCACGGTCGCTTCGCTCCCTCGCGATGACGGGAAACGATCGGATTGTAATTAGTTACAGGGAGTTAATTTGATTCTAAGGAGTTACTGTCGCTTGATTCAACTTTTGGGGTGTGCTTTTTCAGGCGGCGTTTCAGCTCGCGCCGGCTGATCAGGACGCGGTGTTTGCAGGTCAGGCAAACCAGCCCAATATCTGCGCCAAGCCGCACCACCTCCCACTCAAACCCACCACAGGGGTGCTTCTTGCGCAGCGTCACTTTATCTCCAAGTTGCATGTCAGGTAGCATACCGGGATTATAACACTGACATGTTATAATCCCGCCATCGCTAAAGGGCGCCCTAATCGGGATTTTGGAGCATAAATGAGTTTTGACCCACCTACACTTATTGCCAGAGTAATAACCTTGATAATCGCATTTACTTTGCACGAATACGCGCATGCCTGGACGGCTGCCCGTTTTGGTGACTATACTGCCATGGACGCAGGACGCCTGACGCTCAACCCGCTCAGCCATCTGGATCCCTTTGGCACGCTGATGCTGATTGTTGCTGGCTTTGGCTGGGCAAAACCTGTGCCAATCAACCCTGGAATAATCCGCCGCAACAATCCTGCGGGTGTCATGTGGGTCTCCCTGGCGGGTCCGCTGACCAATTTGCTTTTGGCGCTTGCGGCTGCGATCCCACTGCGCTTCAGTTTGGTGAATATTTACCAACCCTCAGGAAACATATTTCCTTCCCTTGGATATTTTCTGCTGACCTTTGTTCTGATAAACATCACGCTTTTCAT
>DDWY01000055.1 GCA_002347705.1 Anaerolineaceae bacterium UBA2274
TCAGTTGGCTTCAGACCGGTTTCGCTCATGATGGTTGAAGCCGCGGTTGAGATATGGTCGAAGTAAGCCGGCTCACCAGTGAAACGCTGACCGTGCTCAGGATAGATGGCATGCTGCCGCCGCCAGAAGTCGGGCGTGTCTGTGACAAAAGAATACACTGCCTCAATGCTGACCAGTGAACCCTGCTGCGGACCGATGATGTAAGCCGCGCCGCCGGAGGCTGCGGTGTACTCGAGCGCGTCGCCGGGCTTACCCTGGGCGGTATCCATGCCGATGGCCATAGCGTAATCCGCCATACCAGAACCCACCATGCCAATTGCCGCCACCATAGCTTCGGTGCCAGCCTTGCAGGCAAACTCCCAATCGCCAGCACTCACGCTGCCCGAAGCGCCAATGGCTTCTGCCACCACCGTGCCGCTGGGCTTGACCGCGTACGGGTGCGACTCGGAGCCCACCCAGACAGCCCTGAGCTGCTCAGGGGAAATCTCCGCGCGCTTCAGCGCGTTGCGGGCTGCCTCGATGGACATGGTGATCACATCTTCATCCAAACCCGCCACCGCTTTTTCCTTCACGGGCAGACCGTCCTCATTCCCGCCCCAGATGCGGGCAATCTCCACCCCGGGCAAGCGGTAGCGCGGCACATAAGCGCCGTAGCCGGTGATGCCAACTTTGCGTTTAGGGATCAAGAGTTTGCTGCCTTCAACTTCATGATTTTGCGTTGTTTCCATCGTCAGTTCCATTCCATTGTTCAAGAATACTCATTGCTTCACTTAACGTGATCCTGCCTGCGGCGATCAAAGCTTGCGCCAATGGCTCAACCTGCTCGGCTTTCGCCCCAGCTGCCAGCGCCACCTGGCGGGCATGCAGGCTCATATGCCCCTTTTGGATGCCCTCCGTAGCCAGCGCGCGCAGTGCAGCCAGGTTCTGCGCCAGACCTACCGCGGCAACAATCTCACCCAAATCTGAAACACGCTGGATGCCCATCAGTTTCAGGTTGGTTTGCACGCCAGGGTGCACGCGCGTGGCGCCGCCAACCACACCGATCGCCAGCGGCAGGGTCAGGCTGCCTTTCAGGCTGCCGTCTTCGGTCTTGCTCCAGGTGCTCAGGCTTTTGTAGCGTCCGCCTCGGGCGGCGAAGGCATGCGCGCCAGCTTCCACCGCGCGCCAGTCGTTGCCAGTCGCCAGCAAAACCGCATCCACACCGTTCATAATGCCCTTGTTGTGGGTGGCAGCCCGGTAGGGGTCTGCCTCGGCAAAAGCCCAGGCTTCGATCACACCGTCGCGCACATCTTCGCCGGTGTAGTCCTCAAAAGCGAGCACATTTGGGGGCAGAATAAGCTCGGCGCTTGCCAGGCGGCGGTCAGAAAGGTTGCTGAGGATGCGCAAGTGCGCTCTGCCGCCAGTCAGTACCTCAAGTAGAGGCGCCAGGCTTTCGACCGCGGTGTTGACCATATTGGCGCCCATCGCGTCGGCTACGTCCAGGATCAAGTGCACCACCAAAAAAGCCCCGATTGGAGATTCATCGATGCGCCTTACTTCCAGGCCGCGGATGCCGCCGCCGTGGCGCGCCAGACCGGGGTGGAGGGCGCGTGCCTGCTCCAGCAATTCGGGTTTGTGTGCTTCGATCAAGTTTTGAGCTGCATCGATGTCAGCCAGGTCAAGCAACTGCACCTGACCGATCATCTCCTGAGAGCTCATCCAGGCTCTGAATCCGCCAGTGGACTGCGCCAGTTTTGCCATAAACGAAACGGCAGCCACCACAGAAGGTTCTTCCACCACCATTGGTACCAAGACCGACCTGCCGTTCACGATGAAATTCTGGGCGATCCCCAGCGGCAGGCTGAAGAGACCCACCGCGTTCTCAATCATGTGGCTGGCGGTCTCAAGGCTCAGCCCCGAGCCTGGCAGCCAGGCTTTCAGGTCATCCTCATCCAGGCTGCTGTTTTGCAGCAGGAACTCATAGCGTTCAGGCAGGGTCATCTTGTAGAATTTTTTGGTCATATTAATTCCATTGTACTGAAATCTGGACAACTATAGCAAACAAAGCCTCTAAAAAACTCTCAAATATCTACTAATAACGAAAGACAAGTAAGCAATAATAGTCCGTACAATCATTGGAGATCAGCCTTACTCATCAGTATACTTGTGAGGATATTTGGAAGGAAGGTGAAACTTGGAATTATCTGATTCAACACTATACGACATTCTCATAATCGGCGGCGGACCCGCCGGAGCGACTGCCGGCATCTATGCCGCTCGGGCTGGCCTGAAAGTGGGTATCCTGGATAAGGGCCTGACCACCGGCGCGCTTGGCACCACCAGCAAGATTGCGAATTACCCTGGAATAGAGGGGGAAATTGGCGGAGCTGAATTGCTCCAGATTATACGCAAACAAGCCTTGGAGTTTGGCGCGGAATTTATCAACGATAAAGCTATTGGCAGCGACCTTTCCAGCAGTCCAAAGTCGGTTTTTGGCAACTTTGGGGTTTACTCAGCCCGCTCCATTATTATCGCCACCGGTTCGATGGGACGTACCAACTTGATCAAAGGCGAAGAAGAGCTATTGGGGCGGGGGGTTTCATACTGCGCTGTGTGCGACGCGGCTTTCTTCAAGGGCAAGGATGTGGCGGTAATCGGCAAGAGTGATGAGGCGTTGGAAGAAGCCCTCTATCTGACCCGTTTTGTGAAAACCCTGCATTTCTTCTCACCCACTGAAAAGGTAAACGTGCCTCCGGAAGTATTAGCAGAGTTGACTGAGAAAGAAAACGTCGTAATGCATCCGGGCAGTGTGATCCGAGAGATCTGCGGTGAGCAGCAGGTGGAATGCCTGCAGGTTTCAGCCCGCGGCAGCAAGGAAACAGAGGATTTACCAGTGGAGGGGGTATTTGTCTACCTGCAGGGCGCTAAACCCATCACCGATTTTGTCGCGGGGCAGC
>DDWY01000054.1 GCA_002347705.1 Anaerolineaceae bacterium UBA2274
GGATTGCATCCCCAAACGTTAGTTTTGCGCCGGATTTTCGCCATATTTGCCGAGATGGGTTTTCAGGTTTACCGTTCGCGAGATGTCGAAAGCGATGAATACAATTTTGAATTACTGAATATCCCGGCGCATCACCCCGCCCGCGATATGTGGGATACATTCCACATTGACCAGCCAGGTGTGGTTCTGCGCACGCACACTTCACCCGGTCAGATTCGGGTCATGCGTGAGCAGGCACCCAACCCCATTCGGGTCATTCTACCCGGTATGTGTTACCGTTATGAGCAGATCAGTTCCCGCTCAGAAATTCAGTTCAATCAGGTGGAAGTGTTGGCGGTTGGCAAGAATATCACCTTTGGCGATATGAAAGGCACCCTGAACGGATTTGTGCGACGCCTGTTCAACGCCGATGTGCGTACCCGCTTACGCCCTTCCTATTTCCCCTTCACCGAGCCCAGCGCTGAGATGGATGTGGAATGTTTCGTGTGTGGCGGTAAAGGTTGTTCGGTTTGTAAGGGCAGTGGCTGGCTGGAAATCATGGGTTGTGGCATCGTGCACCCAACTGTACTGAAGAATGGTGGTTATGATCCCGAGGCCTATTCCGGTTTTGCGGCTGGCATGGGACCCGAACGTATCAGCATGCTGCTGCATAAAATTGAAGACATCCGCTATTTCTGGGGTAATGATGCCCGGTTCCTGGAGCAGTTCTAACCATGAAAACACTATTATCGAAACAAGAAAAAATCAAGGAGGATAACATCAATGAAAATCCCTCTTTCGTGGCTTAAAGACTATATTGATATTGACCTCTCTCTGGAGGAATTAGCGCGCACATTGACTATGGTGGGTCTTGAGGTCGAAGAGATCAGCGTGATTGGTTTACCCCTTCCCGAAAACTCCGGCCGTCAGGAATTCAAGTTCACAGGACTCGCCTGGGATCCTGAGAAATTTATTGTTGCCCAAATCAACGAGGTCATGCCTCACCCGGATGCAGACCGCCTGACGCTGTGCCGCCTGTATGATGGATCTCAGGAATGGGTCGTCCTCACCGGAGCACCGAATCTCTTCCCTTATAAAGGAATGGGCACACTGGAACAGCCCCTCAAAGTGGCTTATGCGCGCGAAGGGTCCATCCTGTATGATGGTCACAAGCCCGGTTATGAACTGTCCAAATTAAAACGCACCAAAATCCGTGGGGTGGAATCATTCTCCATGGTTTGTTCTGAAAAAGAACTGGGCATTTCGGATGAGCACGAAGGAGTTATCATCCTGGATCCGGATGCCCCGACCGGCACCGCATTGGTTGATTACATGGGTGATGCAGTCTTTGAGGTGTCCATCCTGCCCAATATGATCCGCGATGCCAGCATGGTCGGAGTTGCCCGTGAGCTTTCAGCGGTAACAGGAAAGCCTTTGAAAATTCCCAGTCGTAAAGCCACCTCAACCGGTCCCAGGATTGATGATCTGGCGGCTATTGAAATTAATGACCCCAATCTCAATCCTCGCTTTGTTTTAGGTTTGGTGCAGGGTTTAGAGCCAAAACCCAGTCCCTATTGGGTGCAAAGACGCTTACGTCTGGCGGGGATGCGACCGATTAATTCGATCGTGGATGCGACCAATTATGTTATGCTCGAGACCGGTGAACCTTTGCATGCCTTCGATTACGATGTGCTCGTCCAACGGGCTGGTGGAAAAGCCCCCACCATTATCACCCGTGCTGCTGACCCTGGTGAAACCCTGACCACCCTCGATGATGTGGAACGATCATTGGATCAGCATACCATTCTGGTATGTGATACCGCAGGTCCTCTTTCACTGGCAGGGATTATGGGCGGTTTAGAGAGCGAAGTCACCGAGACTACCCGAAATGTGTTACTGGAAGGCGCCAGCTGGAATTTTATCAATGTTCGCCGTACATCATCCAGGCTGCACCTCAACTCTGAAGCGGGTTACCGCTTTGGTCGCGGCGTCCACCCGGCTTTAGCCTCCTGGGCTGTTGATCTGGGTCTGGAACGCATGGCTGCCTGGAGTGGCGGAACCATCGCTCAGGAATTGGTCGATAATTATCCACAACCACCGTTTGATCCATTGGTAAGCATCAGTGTACAGGATGTTGAACGAAAATTGGGTGTAACCATCCCGGCGCAACAAATCGCCGTGATCCTGACCCGGCTTGAATTCGTTTGCAAGGTCGATGGTGATATAGTTCAGGCACAAACCCCTCCCCATCGCCTGGATATTGGTGAAGGTGTGATTGGCAAAGCCGACCTGATGGAAGAAATCGCGCGTATATACAGCTACAACAACATCCCGGAGACCAATCTGGCAGATGAATTACCCCCGCAACGTAACAACCTTGAGTTGGCCAATGAAGAGAAAATTAAGGACATCCTGGCTGGTCTGGGACTGCAGGAGGTCATCACCTACCGTCTGACATCCATTGAAAGGGAAACACGCGCCTATCTTCAGGGTCAATCTCTTGACCCCGAAAACTACGTACGCTTACTCAATCCCATTGCCCCGGAACGATCCGTCATGCGTCAAAGTCTTTTGGCTTCGGTTTTAGAAATTCTCGAAAAAAATGCTCGTATTCGTGAACACCTGGCTTTCTTTGAGATTGGCGCGGAGTTCATTTATGAACAAAAGAACAGCCTTCCCATGGAACCTCGCAAACTGGTAATAGGAATGAGTGGAAAACGCAGCAATCCTAGCTGGGATTTACAAACATCAGGAAATTTGGATTTCTTTGATCTTAAAGGTGTGCTGGATGCCATGCTACAGAAAATTCACTTACAGGATGTGAGCTTCCAACCGGCCAAACACCCCTCGCTACACCCAGGCAAATGTGCACAAATCTCAGTCAATAATACCATGATCGGGGTGTTTGGTGAGATTCACCCACGCGTCAAACAGAATTATGACTTCCTTACCCCGGCGGTTTACATTGCAGAAATTGACCTGGAAGCGTTGTTACCATTAATTCCCTTACGCTTTGAAACTTCCCCTGTTTCGGTTTTCCCACCAGTATTAGAGGACATCGCCTTAATCGTGGGAGAGACAATCCCAGCCGATAAGGTGGAAGCACTCATCCGACAGACGGGTGGAAAACTGCTGGCCGATGTAAGGCTCTTTGATGTATATCGTGGTGACAGAATAGGTGCTGGCAAGAAAAGCCTGGCCTACAGCCTGACCTACCAGGCGCTTAATCACACCATCGAATCAGCTGAATCCACCGCCTTACGCAATAAAATCGTGCGGCGTTTAGAACGTGAAATCGGTGCCGTCCTACGCGATAATTAGGCACTGTTATGTTTTATCAAGACCCAGAGGTAAAAATTCCCCCT
>DDWY01000034.1 GCA_002347705.1 Anaerolineaceae bacterium UBA2274
CCAATGTGGAAACCCTCATTTTGGACTTTGACGATAGAATTTATCATCAGACGATGCGGATCGAACTGCTCAGTTTCCTGCGGCCGGAGCGCCGCTTTGAACAGGTGGAAGATTTGATCGCGCAAATTGCAGATGATGAAGCCCAGACCAGGAGGATTTTTCAGAATGGACCTTAACCGCCGTGTGTACCGCCTCAGCCCCAGCCAGTTCAGCGCTGAAACAATTGCTGTTACCTTTGCCAAGACCTCTCGATCCCCAGAACCTTTTGATGTAATTGCTGCCGAACTCAATGACGAAAAAAGCGCCGAGTTCAGTGAGAAATGGATCGTTGGCTATGGTCATTCGAGCGTGGCTGAGCACGCAGTGCTTCACCTGGCGCTTGAGAATGTCTCGCGCCTGGCGATTGAGACAATCGAGGCCAATCGCCTTGCATCCTACACTGAGAAATCAACCCGTTATCAGGAGTGGGACCCCAAGGCTTACGTCACCCCTCCGGAAATTGTAGGCAGCCCTTATGAAGGCGAATACCAGGCTTTGATGGACAAACTCTTTGCCATTTACGCTGAAGCCCTGCAGGCTTTGCGTCCTTGGGGCGAAGCCAACACCCCACGCCGGGAGAATGAATCAGAAAAAGCCTGGTCCAACCGCGCGCGCGTGAAATCTGTTGACGTGGCGCGCTTCCTCTTACCCGCAGCAGCCATGGCAAACGTAGGCCTGACCATTAACGCCCGAGCGCTCGAATATGCCATCAAAAAGATGCTCTCCTCCGAATTGGAAGAGGTGCGTCTGATTGGCGCGGAGATGAAAACTGTCGCTTCCCAGGAGCTGCCGACCTTGGTGAAATATGCTGATCCGATCGCGTTTTTGCCGAAACTGCGCGAGAAAGCCCGTGATTTTGCCAATCAGATCGACACTATCTCTGGCGCACCATGGTGCGACCTGAAAGCTGTCGATGAAAGCGCTGAGGACAAGGTTCTGGCGGCGGTACTATACCGATTTGGAGATGATTCTTACCAGGTTTGCCTTGACCAGGTGCTGAATATGTCACAGGATGACAAACAAGACCTGGTGGATGCCATGTTCGCGGCGATGACAGACTTTGACGTTCCGATCCGGGAGCTGGAATACGCAGACCTGACCTTCAGCCTGATCATGGATCAGGGCGCATATTTTGAATTTAAGCGCCATCGCATGATGACCCAGACAGTTCAGGACCTGACCACCAGGCTTGGCTACGCCCTGCCCAAAGCTGTCACTGAGGCTGGCTTTGAGGCGCGCTACCGCGAAGCAATGCAGGCTGCAGCGGTTTTGTATGAAAAATTGGCTGCCTGGAATCCGCAGGTCGCAAGTTATGTGGTTCCAAACGCATACAATCGCCGGGTGCTCTGCCGCGCCAACGTGCGGGAACTCTTTCACTTCATCAAACTCCGATGCGCAAAGAACGCTCATTTCTCTATCCAGCGGGTCGGCAGGGGCATGCTGGAGCAGATGCGCCCTTACTTCCCGCTTTTGAGCCGGAAAATCCAGGTAAAAGGCGATACCAGCGTCCAGGACTTGACAGCTGAATATTTCAGCGAAACCGCAATCATTCCTGAAATCTGAACCTGGCTGCGGTTGCGCCAAAAAAAACATCAAGAACAGTCATACTTGGTATAATCAATCCAACGTCCCTTCAGAAAAGCGGACGGAAAGGGCCCTAATGAAAACTAAAACTATTCTGTTAACCACTATTCTTGTGCTGAGCCTTCTCCTGGCCGCCTGCGGCTCGAAAGAACCCACCGAAACAACTGTAAACCTGCCGGTCGTCGGCGGTGAAGTCCAAAACACGTCTGAGCCGCAACAACCAACTGAAGTGCCGGCGCCCCAGGATACCTATCCTGTTGAGCAGCCTGTCGAACCAGTTATGTTGGATGCTGCCATCGCTTATCCGGCGGAGGACGACAGCCCAACCTACGATGCGGATATGCGCGCGTACATCGAGCAAATCCTGGGTGGAACCATTGCGATTGAAGACCTCTTTGGCAAAGAGGATGATCAGCTGCGTGAAACACTGATCAATGCTGCCGAAGGGCGCATTATCCTGACCGAATCCGGCCTGGAAAAAGCTGTGGATTGGCTGAAGAAGCAATAAGCACATCATAGAGCCTAAAAACACCTGCCGGATTTTCGGCAGGTGTTTTTTGTTTAGGGGGAATTCATCCGCAAAACCTCCAAAAATTGGCAAATTATGGGGTAGAATTAAAGTGGTAACAAATGGGCAGATGCTCAAGAGAACGGTCCATTTTTCCAAATAACTGACACTATAAGAATCGGAATGGGAGAGGTTTATGACTATTCACTTATATTTATCCTTGTTTCCTGAAGCTTTAATTGCTTCGATGCTTTCACCAGAAGATTTCGGTTCTTACTACGCGCTTGGCTCGGCAAAAAAGTCGCGCGGTCAGGCGCTCTTTTTTGAGGTTGACCCAACTTTCCGCCATCCATATTTCAAAATCGATGAAGCTTTCGAGCGCTGTATTCCTCACGACGATGGCAGCCTCAAGGCCTCAGTGTATATCTCGGTATACCGGGTTTTGGAACACATCAAATTGAGTGCTCTGCAGCATCTCTTCCTGACCACCCAGGATGGTCACACGCTGGATCTTGCCCCTTCAGAAGACATTCCGGATTTCACCGGTCAATTGCACCTCTACCAGGAGATTGCCCCGGTTGCGCCATTGGTGGTGAGCCGCCTGGGACCCATCCAGTTCCTTGACCAATTGGTGCGAAACCCTGTTTCATTAGTCACTGTGCCCGCACTGGTTTTCACCGAACTGCAGCTGGGCGAGCTGGCTGATGACCCGGAGATGGGCATCATGATCAACATGCAATATAGCAATCAGGACCATCTGCGCCAGTGTCTGACGGATGTAAAAACCAAATTTGCCACCACCAAGATGGTTGACCGCTCGCACAACCCCAATGTGCAGTATCGCTCGATCAAAAACGGTTTTTATGTTGGCAACAAAAAGGAAATGCTCTACTACCCAATGCCCACAGCCGAAGAATTGCGTATTTTGAACTACCGCTGGTTCCGTTCAGCTAATATGTAATTCCAGCATGCAAGACAAAAAAATCCGCGAGATTTCGCGGATTTATTTTCATAACGGTCACTCATAAATGACAGCCATGTTTCCAAGCACGCCCCAGGAAGTCAAAAATACATCGATCGGCACGGTGAAAAAGTTCCCGTTGTTCATGTAGGTGATGTTCGTTTCATCGTAGCCTATGAGGATAACCACGTGTTCGTGAGGCGCAACGATCACGCCATTACCTTCCTGGTCGTAAATTTTCACTGGGCTGCTGTAGACCATATTCCCGATTACCCAGGCTATAATGGGGTCGCCTTGAGCCAACTCTGCCTTGACCTCTTCGAGGGTCATTCCTTTTACCGCTTGAGCTGGCAAACCGTATTCCCTCAATAGATCTGCGATCGGCGGAGCGTGCACTCCGTAGGCATCGGGTGGGATTTGTCCCCAGCCATCGGTGGTCACATTGCCCACAAAACCCAAGTCGGGATTGTCGGAAAGGGGCAGGGCAAATTGAAAGGTCGACTCATAGATCAGAACGTCGTAATAAGCTGCCCAATCCACAGCCGCGCTTGCCTCACAGCCCAACTCATAAGTTTGCTCGTGACCACTGATGTTGGTGATAAGGGCTGAAAGAGGAAGAACGCTCTCGGTTGCGATTATATCGGGTTGCGGAGAAGGCTCAGCGGAAAGGGTAGCCTCCGTGGTAGGTGTGGGTGTGGAGGTGGTAGGTATGGGTGTCAGGGTGGGAGAAGGGTTTGGCAAGCCAACTGTTGGGCTTGCTGGTGCGAGAGGAGTCGCAACTTGCGCTTGCAGGCACCCCGCTAGCAGTAAAATGGCGATTATGAGGGTTGAAGTCCGGAAGGATTTTGTGATTATGGATCTTTGCCTGAGAGTCATGGGATAAATTTACCTGGTTTCGGAAGTTTAGAGACCTAACTTTGTGCGTTTTTGATGCATGCGGATCGAGGCTTGCAGCCCTTCACTTAATTGTTTGTCAAAATAAGGCAAGTAGGATCTGACGCGTTTCTCAATGCTGCTGCCGTCCGTGTCGGAAAGTACTTCCTTGAGCACGTAGGCTGTCTCGGAAGGTGAACGGCGAGCCAGAGCGGCAATCACCTGGCTCAAATTTGCCTCGATCAAATACTGATCACTTTGCAGAAAAGGGCGGATCCAGCGAAAAAATTGCGGAAACAGATCTGAATGCGCTTGCTCCACCAGCAGTGAAAGCGCGTAGAGCCCATGGTTTTGCAGGCGCTCCACGGGACTGTTAAGCAAATCGCCAACAAACTTAGTCCAACCCTTGGGGTCCTCGGATCGCAAACGCTGACTACCCTTGACGAAAAGTGCTTTAACGACTGCCCGGTCCAATGGCACTGAGGACCATAAGCTCACACGCTCAAAAACCTCACTTTTCGCGGTGAGGGGAACCTGACCCAATAAGTGAGCGGCAAGCTCGCGTGCCTCAAAATGCTCATCCTTCCAGAGTTCATCGACCACCGCCAGGGTATCGTTGGCATCCTGCCTTGCCTTCAGGCTGAGCCCATAGGCAATTTGAGGCAGGATCTGATCTGGCAGATCGTAAACACGCATGAAACTGACCGGCACGGCATCTTTGTGCTGGCGGTGAGCGTAACGGTGGTAAAACTGCAGGGTTTCATGAAACTGGCGGCGAAATTCAGCGGGTTGCGAAAAGACCTGCTTCAATGTTTCAATCTGTTTGTTGAGACGGGTCAGGTCGATGGCAGCCATGACGGAATTATAGCGTGAATCCTGGCGTGAGAAGATGGGTAATGTTTTGGGTTGAAAAGTTTGCGATGTGAGCATGGTAGGTTGGGTGGAGCGATGGCAGGGCTGTTTTATCGGATTCGCAAATTGAGCGCAACCCAGCAATGTTTTTTTTGTGGTTCTTGGGTTTCGCTCCTCCTGAGTTTCCCTTTTTAGTGTC
>DDWY01000018.1 GCA_002347705.1 Anaerolineaceae bacterium UBA2274
AGCAATGCTGCTGATGGCCGCAAGGGCTCTTTCAACCGCCTCAAAACCAAGATCACGGGTATCAGGCACTAATTTTGAGAAAGCCTGCCTTAAAACCAAGCGCTGCAGGCTCAGGTGTAGACCCAGAAAGATTTCCCTGCCAAAAACCAGGCCTTGCTCCACAGTCCGCACAAGCGCACGCGCGAAAGCCTCATCAGCGAGAGTTTCGAGCAATTCACGGTCGGCTGAAAGGGTTAGGGCGGTGCGAACCAGCGCCTGCCTGAAACCCGGCTTGCTTTCTTCAAGCTGCGGGATGAGTTCGTGGCGTAAACGGTTGCGGAAGAAAGTTGGGTTGACATTGCTCTCATCCTCAAGCACTTCCAGACCGTTTGCCTGGCAGTATTGCTGGATTTCCTGCCTGTGAATGGCAAGCATCGGGCGGAAAAGGGGCAGTTCGGGATCGATCACGCTCAAAAAACTCCGGGGCTGCATGCCAGAGAGTCCGCTCAAACCGCTTCCGCGCAGGAAGTGCATCAGGACTGTCTCCACCTGGTCGTCTGCCTGGTGCCCCACCACCACCCCCTGGGCGCCGTGTTCACGCGCGAGATTGAACAAAAAGCGATACCGGCAAAAACGAGCCGCTTCTTCGATGCCAAGTTTGTTTTGCAGCGCAAATTGCCCCACATCCTCCCGCTGGCTGTAGAAAGGCAATTCCCAGTCAGCCACGCGTTGGCAGAGGGCGTCTGCCTGGGCTGCGGAACTCTCGCGCAGGGCATGATCGAGATGCCCAACCAGCAGCTTGAAACCGCCCTCCCTCAGGCAGTGAAGCAGGCAGAGACTGTCCGCACCACCTGAAACCCCCACAACCAGTGGCAGGTCAGGGTTGACAGCGCAATCCTTAATCAATGCCTGAGTGATACGTTTTGCCAGCATAGTAAGATTATAGCATCCGTAAGGTTTTTCCTCGACAAAGCCGCAATGTTGTATACTTATGCAATGAAACCCGCACCCTTTGTGATCGGTATTACAGGCAATATCGCATCTGGCAAAAGCGTGGTCTTGCAGTACCTGGCAAACCTTGGCGCTCTGACGATCGACGCAGACCTGGTGGCGCAGGAAACCTACTTGCACGGCAATCCCGCTTACGAAGCTATCCTGGCGCGTTTTGGCTCCGACCTTACCTTCAGCGATGGGCAGATCAACCGCAGCAAACTGGGGCGGATCGTTTTCCGCGATCCTGCTGCCCTGGCAGAGCTGGAAGCGATCATTCATCCCCTGGTCACCCAAAAAATCCTTGACCTCGTTCAAAACACCCATCGGGATGTAGTTGCAATTGAAGCTATCAAACTTTTTGAGTCAGGGATCGACAAACAATGCAAAGCTGTTTGGGCAATCGCGGCAGATGATGACGTGCGGCTCGAGAGGCTGATGGAAGGTCGCGGACTGGACGAAAAGGCGGCGCGTCAGCGCATCAATTCCCAGTCGCCACAATCCGAGAAGATAGGTTTGGCAGACCAGGTAATTTATACTGATACCAATTTCAGCCACACTTACGAGCAGACTTCCAAGTATTTTTTGGACTTAGAGTTGTCGCCTTTTGAGGTAGTTTCTGAGAACAGTGAGATCAGACTCAGCCATCTCAACCCAAACAGTTTTGGTGTTGCCTCCGCTTTCATGGAGGAAAAAACCGAACAAAAATGGCAACCTGAAGATCTTTATCGTTTGCTCGGTCAAAGAACAACAGCAGCTTTTTATCATGGTGACAAATTGGTCCAAATGATGATTTTGAGGGTTGAGCAAGGTATGGGGGGCTACCTGGCGCATGCGCCTTTTCGGTCCGAGCAACTGCCCTTGAAGGTCAGTTTTCCACTGCTTAAGCAGTACCTGTCTGGAACAGCCGACATGCTGATTGTGGCAAAGGATTTCATTTCACCGGAAGAAGCAAAGTTATTGGGGCTTACCTATGGCGACGACGAACCGCCAGTCCATCCGATTCTTTACACCAACTTTCTGCGAAAGTATGGTTTGATGCCGGGTGAGGTCTATTTCAGCAAAATCTGAGGATTAAGCGAGAAAAAGGTTGCTTTAGGGGGTATACTTTAAAGTAGGAAAATAATTAAAAATATGCAAGAACTGTGGAGTAACTTTCTTTTCATTCTGGAGCGTTTTACGTGGGCCAGTCTGTTGGATATTGTGTTAGTCACAATCGTTTTTGCGTTAATTCTCTACCTTTTACGCGATACCGAGGCCCAAACCCTGCTGCGTGGAATTTTCCTGATCGTTATCCTCATTACTCTGCTGATCTCGCTGCTAGACCTGCCTGGTTTTTCCTGGCTGGTTGAAACGATCTCACCCGCACTCATTTTTGCGATCCCTGTGGTGCTTGCCCCGGAGATTCGACGCGGACTGGAGCGCATGGGCACAGTCAGCGACTTGGGCTTGTTCAAGCATCGCAGTGCAATAGCCAACGAACAACTGGAGCAGACGCTTCAGTCTGTGACTGCCGCGGTGCTGCAGCTGGCGCAACGCCGGCATGGCGCGCTGATCATCCTGCGGCGCAAGCAGTTCTTGGATACTTACTACAAAAATGGTGTTCTGATGGACTCAGTTATCACTCCTCAGTTGCTGATGCAAATTTTCTATCCGAACACTCCGCTTCACGACGGGGCTGTGATCATCGACGAAAACAAGATCAAGGCGGCTGCCTGCGTGATGCCGCTTTCGAGCAGTGGCGTGCTCAATGCCACGGTTGATCGTTCGCTGGGCTTGCGCCACCGCGCCGCGCTCGGTATCAGCGAAGTCAGCGATGCCGTCGCGGTGGTCGTTTCAGAAGAAACCGGTACGATCTCGATTGCCCACCGAGGGCGCTTGATCCGACGTCTGGACAGCGACCGCCTCTTGAACACAATGCGCGCCCTCATGACTTCCACCGAAGTCCTGCCCCGCCAAAAATCGCTACTTTCTTACTTCAAGCTTCGCAAACCTGAGCAAGAGGAGGAAACCGATGAAACTAATGCGTAAACTCCTTTCCTTCCTCCCGACTTTGTTGACCGCTCTCGTGCTGGCGATCATTGTTTGGGTATCCTCAGTTACCGCAAGTGACCCGAATCAGATCATCACCTATGAAACTCCGATCGAATTGGAAATTCTTGGGCAAAACCCGGACCTGGTGATAACGCATCAAGAAGTAGAAGGCGTGTATGTCACGATCAAGGCTCCCAGCTCGATTCATGCCCGCCTGGCAAACGATCTCAGCCTGATCAACGCAAACTTAAACCTTTCAGGGCTGGAAGCCGGTGACCATAGCCTTATCCCCGAAGTGCTGATTGCGCTAAAACCGGCTCAGGTGGTGGAGGTTTCTCCAGCTTCTGTGGACCTCTCGCTCGAAAAGGTTTCCTCGAAAACCCTCCCCATCAGCCTGGTGCAGAAGGGGAGCTTGCCTGTGGGATATCAGACCCGCAGCGCAAGGCTAAGCCAGACGGAAGCCAAGCTGGTCGGGCCCGAATCACTGGTGAAAACCGTAGTGGAGATTGCTGCGACGATCGACGTCTCTGAGCTTACAACCAGCATTAGCCGCACGCTGGACCTGAAGCCACTTAATGAATCCGGAGTCATCGTGGAAGGGGTTGTACTCAGCCCCAACCGGGTTGAAGTGACCATCGACGTAGAGCAATTGGTCGGCTATCGCAATGTTTTTGTCAAGATCGTCACCAGAGGATCTGTGGCACAGGGCTACCACCTGAGCAGTATCGTGGTTAACCCGCCCACATTAACTATTTATGCCTCAAACCCTGACGTGATACGCGGTATGCCTGCCTATATTGAGACTGAACCTGTCAATCTGAATGGCGCGCAGCAGAGTTTTGAGTCGCGGGTTGGTCTGCAGCTGCCAGAAGGCATCGTGGTGATTGGTGACCAATCCGTTTTGGTTACAGTAGGTGTGGAAGCCATCTATAACTCGACCCAAATCATTGGAGTGCCAGTCAGTGCGATCAATCTTGCAGACGGACTGCGGGCAGAGTTCTCACCACTTACAGTGGATGTTTACATCTCTGGTCCAATGAATCTGCTCGAAAATATCGGAACGACTTCGGTCTTTGTCACCCTGGATCTTACGGGACTGACAGAGGGAACATACCAGTTATCCCCCAGAGTTGAACTTGACCGCCCCGAATTGCGGCTTGATTCGACTTTGCCAGGCTTAATTGAAGTCGTAATCACGAGATAGAAAAAAACAAATAAATAGGATTTTAATGGATAAACCTGTCATTGTGCTCGTCGGAAGACCCAACGTGGGTAAAAGTACTCTTTTCAACCGCCTGGTGGAACAGCGCCTCGCCATCATCGATGACGTTCCAGGCACCACGCGTGATCGGCTTGTGTCGGAAGGTTACTGGGCTGGACATAACTTTTTCGTGGTTGACACGGGCGGAATTGACCCAAGCAAACAGCGCGATCAAGCGCCACTATCAATTGGCTCTGCAGATTTCATCAACGAAATCCGCGCCCAGGTGGAAGTGGCAATCGAAGAAGCGGATGTGGTGGTGTTGGTGGTGGACGCGATCAGCGGGGTTACCCAGGCAGACCTGGAAGTCGCCAGCATGCTGCGCCGCCGCCAACGGAAACAGGAAGAAAAACTGATACCCCCTATTGTTCTGGCAGTCAATAAAGCGGATAGTGAAACCGCCCGCATGAATGCCCTGGACTTTTACTCCCTGGCGATTGGTGAACCTTTCCCAATTTCAGCCATTCACGGCACTGGAACAGGTGACCTCCTGGATGAGATCGTGGCACATTTTCCGACACAGGTGGAAGAAGATATTGAGGAAAATGCTATCAAGGTAGCCATCGTTGGCAAACCTAATGCCGGGAAGAGCAGCCTGCTTAATAAGATCATCGGCAAAGAACGCGCGATCGTCAGCAGCATTCCCGGCACAACGCGCGACGCAATTGATACACCCATCACAATTGACGGTCAGGATTACATCCTGATCGACACAGCTGGCATTCGGAAACGCGGATCCATCATCCCTGGGGTTGAAAAGTACTCTGTGCTGCGAGCCATGCAGGCAATTGAACGCTGTGATGTGGCAGTGCTGGTTGTGGACGCTGTCACAGGAGTAACCGCCCAGGATACCCATATTGCCGGGTACATCAATGAAGCCTGGAAAAGCGTGATATTGGTGGTCAATAAATGGGATCTGATTGAAAAAGACACCAACACCAGCATGGAATTCGAACGCGAAATTCGTCAACAGCTGAACTTTTTGCCCTACATCCCGATTTTGTTCCTTTCAGCTTTGAGCGGTCAGCGTGTGCAGCAGGTTTTGCCGCTGGTGAAACAGGTCCAGCAGGAACGCCTGCGCAAGGTGCCAACTTCCCTGTTGAACCGCATTCTGATCAACGCTCAGGACAT
>DDWY01000076.1 GCA_002347705.1 Anaerolineaceae bacterium UBA2274
TAATTGGTCTGTGTTGTTGGGCGCACTCCTCTACAGACTACTCGGTGGTCTCGACCTGCTCTCGGAGGAAGCCCGCGCGCTGCTCATTGGTGCTGGCGGTGGACCAGGACCAACGGTTGTGCCAGAGTATGGCAAATTGGACGCCTGGGGCGAGAAACTCAGTGAAGAAGAAAACTTCAGTCCGGATAGTGACTGGATGCCAAAAGTTGTCATGATCGCAAAAAACAGCTTTGTCTGGCTCAATCAACTTTCCAGGCAGTACGACCGGCAGATCGATCGCCTGGATCAAATTCCCGATGAGACACTCGATCAACTTGCCAGCTGGGGCTTCACCGGCTTGTGGCTGATTGGTTTATGGGAAAGAAGTAACGCGTCCCGCCAGATCAAACAAATGTGCGGCAACCCGGACGCTGTCTCTTCCGCATATTCTCTTGCCCGCTATCAGATTGCTGAGCGTCTTGGAGGAGATCTTTCCTATAATAACCTCAGCCAGCGCTGTGCGGCTCGCGGCATTCGCCTTGCCAGCGATATGGTGCCCAATCACATGGGGATTGATTCTGACTGGGTTTACGATCACCCGGATTGGTTCATCCAATCCGATCAAAGTCCTTTCCCCTCCTATACGTTTAACGGCGCAGATCTTTCAACCAGACCCGGCATCAGCATCAATCTGGAAGATCATTACTACTCCCGCAGTGACGCGGCAGTGGTATTCAAGCACTATGACCATGGCAATGGAAAAACACGCTTTATTTATCACGGCAACGACGGCACCAGCATGCCCTGGAATGATACCGCTCAGTTAAACTATCTCAATCCTGAAGTACGCGAAGCGGTAATTCAAACCATTCTCTCAGTCGCGCGCAAGTTCCCGATCATTCGCTTTGACGCAGCCATGACCCTGACGAAAAAGCACTACCAACGGCTTTGGTTCCCCCAGCCCGGTAGCGGTGGCGATATTCCTTCCCGAGCTGAACACGCCATGACGCGTGAAGCGTTTGATGCCGCCATGCCTGAGGAATTCTGGCGCGAAGTAGTTCAACGCGTCGCCGATGAGGTACCCGACACGCTGCTGCTGGCAGAAGCTTTCTGGCTGATGGAAGGTTACTTCGTGCGCACTCTCGGCATGCACCGGGTTTATAACAGCGCGTTTATGAACATGCTGCGCAATGAAGAAAATGAGAAATATCGCCAGCTGATCAAGAACACGCTGGTTTATGACCCTGAGATCCTCAAGCGTTACGTGAATTTCATGAACAACCCGGACGAGAAAACCGCAGTTGAGCAGTATGGCAAAGGCGATAAATATTTTGGCATCTGCGCTCTGCTTTCAACAATGCCCGGTTTGCCCATGTTCGGTCACGGTCAGGTTGAGGGATATTCCGAAAAATATGGCATGGAATACTACCGCCCTTACTGGGATGAATCTCCCGATCAGGATCTGATCCGTCATCATCAGGCAGTGATCTTCCCCCTGCTCCACCGACGCAAGGTCTTTGCAAATGTTAATCGTTTCAGATTGTACGATTTTCACGTTGAAGGTGGAGGGGTCAACGAAGATGTGTTTGCCTACACCAACCACCAGGATGGTCAATCTGCACTGGTTATTTACCATAATAAGTATGCCGAGACAGCAGGCTGGATACACACCTCTGCCCCATACCTGGTCAAGCAAGGCAGCGAAGGTCACCTTGAAACCCAAAACCTGGCGGAAGCCCTGGAATTGAATGGCAGCTCCTCGGATCTGGTATTATTCCAGGACCAAATATCCAAACGTTATTACCTCAGAAGATTGCAGGAATTGCGCGAACAAGGCTTGTTTGTGCCCCTGCAATCTTACGCCTGCCAGGTATTCATGAACTTCAAGGTTGTGTCCGGTACTTACTACGAACAGTTATTCCAGCGTTTAAACGGACGCGGAGTCACAGATCTCGACCGGGCAATGGATGAGCTTGTGCACGAGCACCTCCTGGCGCCCCTGGGAGAGGCTTTAGACTACACCAACCTGTTCAATTTGGCAGAAATCAGCTCCAAAACTGGACAGGCTTTTGACCAAAAGGTGCTAATAGAGCAAAACCTTTCCTGGCTCGACCAGGCTGATTCTGCAGCCAGAGCCATCGTAGGTTATCCAGCTCAGGACCGGGAAATCGCGCATCAAACCTGGATCAAACAGCTCGAAGTCCTGACTTCTTTGCAGGAATCCAGCCAGAAACTCGGTCTGGCAGCCAGCAAAACCGGCAAGGACCTTAGCAGCACTCTACTCGATGAGATCGATAAAGATCCTCGCCGGCGCATGCTTTTATTGGTATGGAACTTCTTCAGCAATCTTGCCGGCTCAATCGAAGAGGAAACAAACTGCGAAATAAATCGCCAGATAGCCGATCGTCGACCAGTCAGTGAATTGATTGCTGCAAAGCTGAAGGAGTTTGGCTTTAGTGACTACGAGGCCTATCGCGGAAGCCAGGCAGTTCGCTGGCTGCTAAACCAGGTCCCCTTCATCGAAGAGGAAACTACCAGTCAGAAGTTCTTGGAGTCGCTCCTGGCGGACCCGGTTTTAACCGACTATCTTGAGATTAATACCCACAACGGCATTCGCTGGTTCAATAAAGAAAAGTTTTCCGATCTCATCTGGTATCAGCGTGCTGTGAGATTCGTCAAACATGCCACAGCAGAGCTCGAAACAGCTGAAGCTTTTGAAGCAATTCTTAGGCAGGAACGCTTGTTTAAAGAGATCGAAAAAGCCGTTGAAGATTCAGATTACCAGCTCGACAAGTTAATCAAGTTACTTGCTTAGTCCATTTTGTTCAATTTCGGCTCGAATCAAGGTCTGAGACAGCACAGTGTCTGCTCTCAGACCTGTTTTTTCGCTTCTTACATGAGCTAATTCACTGATGATCTTCGGATCAATTTGCTCGCCGGTAGCCTGCTGCGTTAACCACAAAGCTTTTGCCGCATAGGCAATATTGTTCTGGGGTTCTATGCGGTGAAATTCTTCAAAAAACCACCCGCAGGAAGTAAACATGCGCTGACTTTCAAACTGTGCTCTAAGCAGGGTTTCAAGTTTTTTTGGTCTCTGGTCGTCAAAACCGGGCGTTCCGTACTTGCTGCAGACTTCTTCCAACTTGACCTGGCCATGTTTTATCTGAACAAATTGGTTTCGCACTTCCCATGGATCAGCCACAATCTCGCCGGCGTGGTTTTCATACACTGACTCCACCCAGTCGGCGATGTCTCTCATGGCAGTGAAGAAAGGGTTTTTCCATCTTGCGCCAGGTGTGCACGCGCACTCTGTGAACCATCGATCGACACCATGCATGCAAGACCATGACGAAGGCTCATTCAACAATGCATAAGCCTCTGGTTGATGATTAAGCAGCCACAAACCAGGCCAGGACCATTCCACATCATGCCTTTCCCCACCTTCATTGAGAAGATATCGCAAAAAGTGATCACGAAACTTCTGGTGATGTCCATAAAGTTCACCATCGCTGGCAATCAGATTGAAATGCGTCAGATCAATACCCTGGTCAACCCGGATGGATGATAAAAATTCATCACCATTCTCGGTTGCCTTTGGAATGAAACTGACCTTTGTGCTCAGATCCCGATGATAAGGGAAAACGATGAAGGGTTTACGTCCATCTGGAAGTTCAACATAATAAGGTCCGGGCTTTGATTCCAAGGGGCGAACTTGCCAGGGAGCCAGGATGGTAAACTCAAGACCGCAATCCTGCAAAACACACAGAGTTTCAATATCCGCAGCCGTTTCTGGCAACCAGATCCCTTTTGGGCGATGATCAAAGCGATAGACAAAATCGTCCACAGCCCACCTGACACTGGTAACTTTATTACGATAGGAAAGCAAAGGTAAAATGCTGTGGGTGTAACCTTGCACCAAAGCGTTTCCGACACCATACTTTAAGTAATTCGCCCGCTCCTGCTCAACAATTCTCTCAGCAACATCGGGGGCAAAATCCCACATCCAGTCAAACAAAGTTGGTCCTATGTTAAAGCTGATCTTTCCAAAGTTACCCACACGGGCATTAGGTTCATAACACTCTGCCAGTATTCTCTCGTTCCAGTTGTGAAACGGTTCAGCCCCGCGTTCATCAGGGATATAGTTCGAAATCGGATCTTCCCTTGGGGGTTGGTAAAAATGTCCATGAACGCAAAGCGGCATTGTGTTATCTCCTCATAGCAGAATTTAAGTAGTCGATTTTATGTTTCATTCGGGCAGGATTGATGCCAAAGTTTCGCGGCATGCTGTCCAAATCACAAGTTCGGTTCTCAGCCAGGTAATCCATCCAAAAAACCGTTGTTGGAAAATCCTTGATCCGGCTTTCAAGAAATTGGGTCAAAAAACTCAACTGAACAGGGTTGAACTCAACATATCGCTTTTTCTTTTTCAGTTGTTTTCCGATCATTTTCAGCACGTCCAAAAAGGACAAGTGCTCTGGTCCCCCCACCTCCATGATCGCATTCTCAGTAACCGGCATATCCAGCGCCCAGATCAGGCTGGTGACTAAATCCTCGACCCACAAAGGTTGAACTAAGGTGCTGCCATCTCCAGGCACCAAAACCACCCCGGGTGAAATCTTGATCAACCTTGCCAGGTTAATCGTGAAATTGTCTCCTTCGCCATAGACCATTGAGCTGCGGATAATTGTGTAATTCAAACCTGATTTCCGGATGATGCTTTCCGCGATACCTTTGGCTCTCATCAACCCGTAAGCAGAGGATTTGTCTGCGCCTAAATGACTCAGGTAGAAAAATCGTCTGACACCAGCCTGGACTGCAAGACTTGTCAGCCGGGTGAGATGATTTACCTCGGTTTCCATCAAGTCAGCTTTTACACCAGCCCGCTCAACACCCACAAGGTGATAAATCACATCCACCCCTTGCAGCGCCGATCTGACACCGCGCTCGTCGCTCAGGGAGCTTAACGCAACCTGCATTTCAGCCTGCCGGGGAAGGTTGGGCTGGTCAATTCCAGGCTGCAAAAACAAGCGGTAGGGCTTTCCAAGTCTATCCAGATGCCGGATTAAATATCCGCCGATAAAACCTGTTCCGCCAGTAACTAAAATCATGGCGGCATTATAGCAGATTTTCTTGTTTGGCATATTACTTGCACGTTAGAGGTAAGGCAATTTATCAACTGGATGGATGACATGGAAAAACGACTTGGCTTTCATTACTTTCAAGATTATGACCACTATCAAGCGAGAGATCTCGAGCTTTGGATCCCCGAACTCGCTTCTCTTCAGGCTTCCTGGCTGGTTCTCAAAGCGCCCACTGCAGCCGCCATTCCAGAAGAATTCATCACTGGTCTGATCCAGGCTGGCATCCAACCAATTCTGCATTTCGATTTTCAGGTAAATAGTGAGGTTCGTCCGGAAGATTTGCGAGTCATTCTTTCATCTTACGCTAACTGGGGAGTGAAACATGTCATTTTCTTTGACAGCCCCAATGCAAAAAGTGCCTGGACAGATGGGAGTTGGTCACAGGGCGACCTTGTGGAGCGTTTTCTTGACCGCTTTTTGCCTTTTGTGCGCTTGGCTGAACAAAACGGTCTCATTCCTGTGTTTCCTCCTTTGGAACCTGGAGGTGATTATTGGGATCTCTCATTCCTTAGGAAGGTCCTCCAACTGGTTCAACAACGGCGCTCCTTTGACTTTAGTGTAAATTTCCACATGGCAGTCAGTTCACAAACCTTCGACCACCCACTCGATTGGGGTGCAGGCGGTCAATCGCGTTGGAAGTCTCCCCGGCCTTACAGCAAGGTTGAGCTCGGTGAAGAAGACCACATTGGATTTAACACCTGGCAGTGGTATGCCTACCAGGTAAGAGAAGTTCTCAACATCACCCCAAAGTTCTTCCTCTTCTACTACGGCATGTCTCACATTGCGGGAAATAAGCTGGATTCCGACAACAGTTTTGAGCAGATGGTTGATATCGCCCTGGCTCTTTCT
>DDWY01000074.1 GCA_002347705.1 Anaerolineaceae bacterium UBA2274
ATTTTTGTCGGCGGCTCCGAACTGCTCGGTGTGGCGCAAGGCGGGCTGTATCTCCTGCTCCTGCCGCTGATTCCCCTGTGCGGCATGGTGCTGCTCATTCCCCTTTCCCTGCTGTTTCCCGGCGGTGATCGACGGTCTGGGTTTATCCTTCAGTGCGGCAGATTTTCTCACGCTGGCAACAGCACCCCCAGAACCATACAGAGAGCAGCTGGAGATCCCGCAAGGGATGACCCTTGAGGGCTACCTTTTCCCGGGAAATTACAGTGTAAAGCCAGATATTTCTCTAGAGAACTTTGTTGCTGAAATTCTGACACGCTTTAAGACCAGCGTTCTTACAGAAGAATTTGAAAAAGATCTGCAAAACAGTGGATTGACGCTGCATCAAGCCCTTACGATGGCTTCGATTATTCAAAGGGAGACGATTGCTGAAGAAGAAATGGCAACCATTGCTTCCGTGTTTTACAACCGCCTTGCAATCGGAATGCGACTGGAGACTGATCCGACTGTACAGTATGCTTTAGGGTACGACGCGCAGAAAAACACCTGGTGGAAAAGCCCATTGACTTTTACTGATTTAGAGGCAAATTCGCCGTATAATACATACCGTAATCCGGGTTTACCACCCGGACCAATTTCTAACCCGAGCCTGAATGCCATCAAAGCAGCAGTAGCTCCGGCAGAAACTGATTATCTTTTTTTTAGAGCCAAATGTGATGGCAGTTTGACACATAATTTTTCAAAAACATATGAAGAGCACTTGAATTTTGGGTGTGACTAAAAGGAGGCGTTATGCAGGTATTGGGTATTGATATCGGAGGTTCAGCCACAAAAGGCGCTATTGTAGACACTGAGACAGGACTTTTGGTTTCAGAACGGGTTCGGATAGCCTACAAGACTATCCAGGAACCATCTGCAATTGTCAAAAGCATCAACAAGATCAGAAAACAACTCAATTATGAAGGTCCTATTGGGGCAGGTTTCCCTGGTGTGGTGAAACACGGTCAGATCTTCACGTCTGCCAATCTTCACAAGGATTGGATCGGCAAAAATCTGGCAAGCATGGTCACAGAAAAGACAGGGATGCCAGCTGTAATCCTGAATGACGCCGACGCTGCTGGATTGGCAGAAATGCGCTTTGGGGATGAGGCGCTGAAGCAGTACGACGTTGTGATGTTCCTGACAATTGGAACGGGGCTTGGAACTGCCATATTTGTGGAAGGCAAGTTAATGCCCAACACAGAGCTCGGTCATATTGATATCCGCGGAAAAGAAGCAGAACACCGTGCCTCCGCGGCAATCAAAACAAAGGAGAAATTGTCCTGGAAACAGTGGGCTTCCCGTCTTAACAATGTTTTGCTAACCTATGAAGCCCTGCTCAACCCGGAAATTTTCGTGCTTGGTGGCGGCATCAGCAGCGATTTTGCAAAATACTCAAAGTATTTGACGACCGAATCTCCAGTTGTGGCCGCCAAGCTGCAAAACCTGGCAGGCATTGTGGGCGCTGCAATGGCAGCCCACGAAAAATATCCCGAGGGATAACGCAAAAGAGGCTGACTTTTCAAGGTCAGCCTCTTTTTTGATTCCAAAAGATGCTGTTAGTGTGGCTTGACCATGTCGCTGGTTTCAGCCTGCAACTTCAATGTGTTCTTCGTTTTTTCACTTTCCGGCAAGCGGCTATAGAGAAAATTGAGCTGATAAATCTGATCCTTCAGCGTGTTGCTGAGTGCCTGCCTGGACATTCGCCAGGACCAGTTTCCCGATGCGCATCCAGGCAGGTTCATGCGTGCTTCGGAACCCAAGCCGAGAAAATCCTGCATAGGAGCAACAGCAAACTTCGCAACCGATCGCCAGACTTCCCGAATCATCCTGTGGGGCACTTCCGTTTCATTGGCACCGAGGTAGTTCAAGCAGAAAAGTTTTTCGTTTGCGGTAGCATGATCAAACCACCCCTGGGCAGTTTCATTGTCGTGAGATCCGGTGTACGCGAAACAATTAATGGGATAGTGGTGCGGCAGGAAGTTATCCTCCGGGTCGCCGCTGAAGGCAAATTGGAGGATTTTCATTCCCGGTAAAGCAAATCCATCCCGCAGCTCCTCAACATCCGGTGTGATGACCCCAAGATCCTCAGCAATAATCGGCAGGTCCGGAAAGCGATATTTAAGTTCTGTGAATAGCTCAAGACCCGGGCTATTTATCCACTGACCGTGGATAGCGGTTTCTGAGCCAAATGGCACATGCCAGGCAGCCGCAAAACCGCGGAAGTGATCAAGCCGGACCAAGTCAACCATTGAGAGGACTGCCCCAAGGCGGCGAGCCCACCAATCATAGTTTTGCTGGGTGTGGACCGGCCAATTGTAGAGAGGGTTGCCCCAAAGTTGACCGGTGGCTGAGAAGTAATCAGGCGGAACTCCTGCCACCATGGTGGGAGTGAGGGATTCGTCCATCAGGAACAGCTCGGGATTAGCCCAGGTATCGGCACTGTCAAAAGCGATGACGAAAGGCATATCTCCTATGATTTGGATCCCCTTTGAGTGGG
>DDWY01000073.1 GCA_002347705.1 Anaerolineaceae bacterium UBA2274
TTGAGGTTTGACTGACTACTAGTGTCCGTATTTAATTGTGAATTTAAAGAAAAAAGTAATTGGACTTTCAACTGCTAGGTGAAAAACCAACAATTTCACCCTGAAATGCTCAAAATATTTTACTACAAAAAGTATTTGCATCCAGTTTTTTTGAATGGTTGATCAAAAAGAGATATGCGAGGGGGGGTATATTAAGCAGGCGATCGGACACCTGTATCCCCTGAAAGAAAATATGATCTTTGTAGGGGTAACCCCCCGTGGTTACCCTGGGCATGCACGGGGGCATGCCCCTACAAAATATATAAATTGGAAGAAGAAATTGGCGATCGGACACCTGTACCCCCTGTGGGTATTTGAACCGACCCAAGAAACAAAAAACCCCTCAAACGAGGGGTTATGTTGAGCGGGCGATCGGACACCTGTACCCCCTGCAAGAAAATATGATCTTTGTTGGGGTAACCCCCCGTGGTTACCCTGGGCATGCACGGGGGCATGCCCCTACAACGGGAACCGACGATTTTGTTGAAGTTAAATAAAAAAAAGCGGGCGATCGGACAACTGTACCCCCTGTGGGTATTCGAACCGACCCAAGAAACAAAAAACCCCTCAAACGAGGGGAATTTTAAGCGGGCGATCGGATTCGAACCGACGAATGTTAGCTTGGAAGGCTAATGCCTTACCACTTGGCGACGCCCGCGTAGCCTCTATTGTAGCTGATTCGCGTTTGATGTCAATATTCGGCTTATTTCTGCTTCAACTATGGTAGGTGGGTGGAGCGATGACGAATCTTTTTCGGCAATACGGTAATTTGAGCGCAACCCAACACAATTCGAATTTGGGTTGTTGGCGATGGGTAATTGTTGGGTTCCGCGATGAGGTCGCTCCACCTAACCTACGCGGGTTTTGTTGGGTAATAGGTAATTGTTGGGTTTCGCGACGGGGTCGCTCCACCCAACCAACGTGGGCAATGTTGGGCTATTTCCTCAGCAGCTCCAGCAAGATCTCGCGCGTGCGCTTAGGGTCGGCTTTGCCGCCGGTGGCGCGCATCACCTGCCCAACAAACCAGCCCAGCAGGCTCTCCTTACCGGCTCTGAAACTTTCCACTTCCGTGATCGCGCCGTCCAGCACAGACTGGATCTGCTCCCTCAGGGCGTCGCTGTCGGCGATTACTGCCAAGCCTTCGGCTTCCACGATCTGCGCCGGTTCACGACCGCTTTCCTCCACCTTGCGCAGCAGGCTTTTGCCGGTGGCAGCGGTGATCTTGCCCTCTTCCACCATGCGAATTATCTCTGCCAGGAGGGCAGGGGTGAGCACCAGCTCCGAAGCGGTCTTACCAAGGTCGTTCATCAGGCGCGAGAGGTCGTTCATCATCCAGTTGGAGACGGTTTTTGCTTCCCCGCCAAAGCTGGCAACCGCAGCTTCAAAATAGTCTGACAGCCCGCGTTCCGAGGTCAGGATCTCGGCGTCGTATGCCGAAAGCCCATAATCCGCTTCAAAGCGTGCTTTTCTTTCCAGCGGTAGTTCCGGCAGTTCAGCCTTAACGCGTGTGATTTCTTCTTCTGTCAGGACGACCGGCAGCAGGTCTGGCTCGCGGAAGTAGCGGTAGTCCGCCTCGGTCTCCTTGGAGCGCATCATGCTCAGCTTGCCCGTGTCCGCGTCCCAATCGAGGGTATAGCTGACGACCCTTCCGCCGGCCTCCACGAGTTCGATCTGGCGTTTGGTTTCTTCGATAATCGCCTGGCGGACGGCATCGATGGAGTTGACGTTTTTGATCTCGGTTTTGGTGTTCAAGACCTGGCTGCCGCGTTCGCGGATCGAGACGTTGGCATCGCAGCGCAGGTGACCACGCTCCATATCGGCTTCTGAGACGCCAATCCAGCGCAAAAGCTGGCGCAACTGCGTCAGGTATTGAGAGGCTTCTTCAGCGGATCGCAGATCCGGCTCGGTGACCATCTCAACCAGCGGCACGCCGCAGCGGTTGAAGTCCACCAGGCGCAAGCCGTGATCAAGTTTGGTTTTGCCGGCATCCTCTTCGAGGTGCAGCTTGTGAATGCGCACGCGGCGGGTGACGCCATCGGGCATATGCAGGTCCAGATAGCCGCCCTTGCCGATGGGCTCATCGAACTGGGTGATCTGGTAACCCTTGGGAAGATCGGGATAGAAGTAGTTTTTACGGTCAAAATGCGAAACCGGATTGATCTCCGCGTGCATGGCGGCAGCCAGCAGCGCGCCTTTGTGGACCGCTTCGCGGTTCAGCACGGGCAACACGCCGGGCATGCCGGAGCAGACCGGGCAAATGTTGGTGTTTGGCGCTGCTTCCCAGGAGTCAGCCTTGCAGGAGCAGAAAATTTTGGTCTGGGTGTTGAGCTGGATGTGGGTCTCAAGCCCGATGACAACTTCGTAATCCTTCATTTTGCCACCTCCTGGCGCAGGACTGCCGGGCGGACTGAGCGCCAGGCTTCATCGAGAGTCGCCTGCTCGTAAGCATAGCCCGCCCGCAGGATCAGGTCCTCGCGGAAGTCCGGCCCGATGAACTGGATCCCAATGGGCAGATTATCGGCATCCAACCCGCCGGGAACACTCACAGCCGGCAGACCGGCATGGTTGGCAGAAACGGTCATCTGATCCGAATACTGCATGCGCACTGTGTTGCCGAAGACGTCGTTGCGTTTAAAAGAGGTCGTGGCGGTAGTGGGGGTGAGGATCACGTCCAGCCGGTGCTCGCCGTGGGGGTCAAAAGCGCAGTCAAAATCCCGCCGGATCATGGCGCGCACCTTGAGAGCCCGCTGGTAGTAGTTCGCGGCATAGCCTTCGGAAGAGAGGTACATGCCCATCAGGATGCGCAGCTTGACTTCAGAGCCAAAACCCTCAGCGCGGGTGCGGCGGATAAGGTCCTGCAGGTCGTCCACCTCAACAGGCGTGCGGTAGCCGTATTTGACGCCGTCGAAGCGGTGCAGGTTGGAGGCTGCTTCCACGCGAGAAACCACAAAATAGGTTGGGATGCCGTATTTGGCGTTGGGCAGGGGCACGTTCTCGACGATTTCAGCGCCAAGGTCTGCCAGCACCGAAGCCGCATGCTGCACAGAATCGCTGATCTCTTTCTGGATGGATTCCATGGCGAGCTCGCCGGTTTCGAAGTCTGGGTAGAAGAGATGCGTATAATCGGGCGAAAGCCCGACGCGCAAACCCTTGACTCCTTCTTTGAGGGCATCCAGGTAATTGGAAGTTGGCACGACCGAGGAGGTACTGTCTTTTGAATCGTTTCCGGCAATGACCTGCAGCATCAAGGCGGCGTCGCTCACGTTGCGGGCGATCGGACCCGGGCAGTCCAGGGAGGACGAGAATGCCATCAGACCGTAGCGCGAAACGCGCCCGTAAGTTGGCTTAACGCCAACCACGCCGCAGAAAGCTGCCGGCTGACGGATGGACCCGCCGGTGTCTGTGCCGAGCGAGAGCGCCACCTCTTCAGCAGCGACGCTGGCGGTGGAGCCACCCGATGAGCCGCCAGGTACGCGGGATGGGTCCCAGGGGTTGTTTGGCGCGGGCTTAAAAGCGCTGGACTCGCTGGAAGAGCCGAAAGTGAACTCATCCAGGTTGACTTTTCCTAAAATCAGCGCGCCCGCGTCGATCAGCTTCTGAACGGACGTGGCGGTGTAGGGCGGCTTAAAGTTCCACAGGATGCGCGAAGCTGCCGTGGTCTCGATGCCCTGCAGGGTGAAGATGTCCTTGATGGAGACGGGCACGCCTGCCAGCATGCCGGGGTCTTCGCCTGCCGATAATTTACGGTCGATTTCGTCAGCTTGCTGGCGTGCAAGGTCTTCGGTCAGACGGATGAAGGCATGCACTTTTTGCTCTTCAGAGGGGTCAAGTGGTTTCTGTTCAAGGCTGCCTTGTTGCCCGTCAACGGCGTGGATCTGCGCCAGGGAAGCTTCCAGGGCTTCGCGAGCGCTGAGTTCTCCAGCACGCACACGCGCAGCAACTTCTAAAGCGGAAAGCTGGTTCAGGCTCATTTCGCTCCTTTCACGTCCGGGACGGCAAACATGCCATCTTCTGTTTCCGGCGCGCCAGCCAGTATCTCACCGGGCGTGGGGAAGGGCTGCCAGGCGTCCGCGCGCGGACCTGCCCCAAGGCACTGGATGCCGTGCAGGGTTGGCTGGATGCCTTCTTCAAGCGGTACCTGCAGCAGGGCGTTAACTGAGCTGAGTTGGTGGTTCATTTCGGTCAGCAGATAGGCGCCTTCCGCAGCGGTGAGTTCAAGCGCTGCCAAACCGACCAGCTTATGAAAAAGTTCGGAACTGATTTTGCTAATGCTCATGGGCTTTCCTTTTGATTTGCTAAAGCGAATTATACCTTAGGCAAGCGATGCTATAATCGGTTATGTTGGTAACAGTTTTCATCTGATCGTTTAATTACCGCCTTGTCTTGGGATCGATTAACGGACCAGGGCAGACAAAGGAGTTTGTGATGAGCGAAGAAACTAAGGTCCAATGCCCCGCGTGTACCGCGGAGTTGACCCCTGGTACTGTTGAGTGCCCCTGGTGTGGGCACCTGATGACCCCAAGAGTTGAAGATATTCTTTTAGCGGAACTCGCCCAGGCAGAGGAAGAACGAATTGAGCCTGAGCCAACACAACTGCCCGTAGAGGATGAGCCGGCCTCACTGCGTGAAGAGCCCGCGCCTGAATCGCCTATGCCGGAAGCGTCTGTTTTTGTTGTAGATGAGCCCGGGCTCACGGAACTAGCGCCTGCGCCAATACCAAGCTCTTCAAGTAACCTGAAGGTGATGGGGATCATCCTGATCATTTTCTCTTTCTTAGCCTTGGTGTTTTTTGTTTTTCAAGTCTTCCAGGGCAACCTGTCACGGCTGGTGCTTCTGATACCGATCCTGGGCATGCTGATTGGATTTTTCTCAGTGTTGGTTGCCCAGAAGCGGTAGTCCTGTAGAATGGCAGGTTGCAAAGCAAACAGAATGAGTGATGACAATCAGTTGCCCGAGCGCCTGAGCCGCGAAACGATTTTCGAGAGTGAGTATTTGCGGCTGTACCTTGACCGTGTGCGTCAGCCGAATGGCTGCATTATCGAACGTTTCCACTATGTGGAGTATCCGCGTCCGGCGGTGGGGGTGGTGGTGGAGAATGATAGGGGGCAGGTGGTGCTCTGCCGCGTGCCGCGCTACACCAGCATGACCAATGAATGGTCTGTGCCCGCGGGGGGTGTGGAAAAGGGCGAGGATGCCCTGGAATCTGCCCGGCGCGAGGTGTGGGAGGAAACCGGGTTTGAGTCCTTTGATCACCGCCTGGTGTACACCTATTATCCCCAGCAGGGCAGCAGCAATAAATTATTCCAGATCGTATTTTGTCGGGCTGGCGAGCAGACCGGGAGTTTTGATCCGGACGAGATCAGTGAGGTTGGTTGGTTCTCCAAAGATGAGGTGGAAGCTATCATCGCGCGGGGTGATATGGAGGACGGCCTCGGTTTGACAGCGTTATTATTGTGGATGCGAATGATCAACAACTCTGCACAAGGTTCATCGTAGGGCGTGATTGAGGGCACCACAATCGATATGATGGGCGAACGTATCGTGCCCTCAATCCGCCGTGTGAGCAATCAACCATCTGATGGCGGATTGGAAGCACACAAAAATCTCTGCGTGATGAAGTTCACAGTGCTTCCAATCTCGCCCTACAAATAAATTCCAAATGTGAAACGTTTAATCCCCAAAACCCCCAATACATTGATCGAACTGATCTGTATCTATCGGTTTAAAATGATTTTTACTAGCATCGTAATATTGCCTGTAACTCGACCACTTCCATCCCTCAAAGGCGTTTGTAAAACCATGTTTTACCGGATTGTAATGAATGTAATCGAAATGTCTTAGCAAATCCTTCTCGTCCCTAATGGTGTGTTCCCAATATTTATCCTGCCAAATGGGGTCAACATTAGCGATTACTTCGCGCTTCATCCATAAGGTTGTTAATCGTTTGATTTCTCGGATTCTGTATGAATAATCACTGTCATTTTCGGGGAGCGTTATCAAAAGATGAATGTGATCAGGGAGGAGGCAAAAGGCAAGCAGATCAAACGGCTTGGATCTTTGGACCTGCATGATTGTGCTATGGAGCCGGTCAAGTTTGTTGGGAGTGTCAAAGTGTTTTCTTCTTTGAAATGTGACCAAGGTAAAGAAGTAAGTTCCACCGGGAACATAATTACGTCGATAGTTCGGCATGGAGAAATTTTACCAAATAGCTGGGGCATGGCACGCGTAGGGCGAGATTGAGGGCACCACAAACGATGTCAAAGAAAAATGAAATGTGCCCTCAATCCGCCGCAGATGGAGATTTGGGTGACGAGGCACGTTTATTGCGAATAACAATGATGTGATGGCGGATTGGAAGCACAGAAAGACCCGTGAAAATTCAGGTATACAGCGCTTCCAATCGCGCCCTACGGATAAATATCCATTAAAATCAGAGCATGCTTGAACCTGGTGATTCGGCAATAAGCAATAAGACAAAAAAATTGGCAACCATCCTGTTTGTATTCGGGTTGGCGCTCTACCTGCTGACGCGCTTTATCGCCCTGGACAAATTTCCAATCTATTTCTTCTCAGACGAAGCCATTCAAACTATGACTGCCAAGGACCTGGTAAGCCGGGGCTTGAGGGATGTGGATGGCAGCCACTTTCCGGTGTACTTTGAAAATGGGGGGCAATACAATCTCTCGCTCTCGGTCTGGCTGCAGGTCCTGATCAGCTGGCTGCCAAACTCGGTCTGGCTGACGCGCGGCTTGCCGGCACTGCTCAGCCTGCTTTTTCCCCTTTTTGGAGGGCTCTACCTGCGCGACCATCTCAAAGCGCGGTTCTGGTGGCTGATGCCTTACCTTGTCAGCCTGATTCCGGCCTGGTTTCTGCATTCGCGCACGGCTTTTGAGACCGCGCTGGGGGCGTCGCTCTACAGCTTGTTTTTGTTCCTGTATGCCAATTACCGCCTCAAGGACCGGCGCTGGCTGATACCCGCTTTGGCAGCGGGAGCACTGGCTTTCTATAGCTACAGCCCCTTGCAGCTGGTGGTGGTGCTCAGCGGTGTTCTCTTTTTACTGATGGATTGGCGTTATCACTTTGAAGAGCCCAAGAGTTGGCGGAGAGGTTTGGCGGCCTTGGTGCTGCTGGCTGCCCCTTACTTTTTCTTCCGGCTCACGCATGCTGAAGCATTTGGGCAGCACCTGCGCATTGTGCATTCCTATTGGGTCAGCGGCATCAGCCTTGATGAGAAGCTCGCCCTTTTCTTTGCGCGCTGGCTCAAGGGTTTCAATCCGCTTTATTGGTACTTTCCGAACGAGCATGATCTGATCCGCCATCTGATGAAAGGTTATGGGCATTTACCCTGGCTGTTTCTGCCCTTCACGCTATTCGGGTTATGGCGCTGCATCCGCCGGCGCAAGGAGCCTGCCAACCGCGCGCTGCTGATCGCGCTATTGGTCGCCCCAAGCGGCGCGTCTTTGGTGGACCTGGCGATCACGAGGCTGCTGGTGATGGTCGTGCCGTTGGCACTGCTGACCGCTATCGGGGTAAATGAAGCCCTGGTTTGGCTCAGCGCGAAAATCAAGGATTGGCGTCTGCCGGCGATTGGCATGGCATTGGCGCTGACTGCTGCGGCAGGGTGGATGACGCGCGACGCGATCCTGAACGGACCAACCTGGTACAGCGATTATTCGCTCTACGGCATGCAGTGGGGCGGGCAGCAGCTCAGCGAAAAGATCCTGGAATTCAAACAGGCTCATCCGCAAAGGCGGCTGACCCTCAGCCCCACCTGGGCAAACAACACCGATGTGATCATGCGCTACTTCCTGGGCGATCCGCTTCCGGTTGAAATGGGCACGCTTGACGGGCACAACAATTACTTTCTACCATTTGAGGATGGAGAAGTCTTCATCCTGCCGCCCGAAGAATTCGCCGCTCTGAAAGAGAACCCAAAATTTGCTGATATCGAAGTCTTGGAAATGCTGGCATACCCAGACGGTAACCCGGGCTTTTATTTTGTTTCGCTGGATTACGCGGCAGGTGCCGAGGCAATCTTTGCGGCTGAATTGGCTGAAAGACAGCAGCCCCAGAGTGGGCAGGTTGAGATATGGGCGGAGGTAGTTCAGGTTACCTTCCCAATGTTGGATATCGGTGAGATTGCGGATGCGTTCGATGGCGACCGCGCCACTTTGATCCGCACTTTTGAAGCCAATCCTCTCAACCTGACGCTGACATTCGGTAACACGATAGAAATTCAGGCTATAACTGTTTGGCTGGGGAATGTTCGCAGCGCCATCAACGTGGAACTAATCGACGATCAGGGTCAACACCACAAGTTTGAGGCTTTTGATACAGGCATGGAGGCAATCCACCCTGTGCGCCTGGATTTTGGAGAAAAGCTGGCTGTCAGGTCGCTCAATCTGAGGCTCGAGAGCCTGGATCAGCGCGAGCCTGTGCATGTGCACCTTTGGGATGTGGAGTTTGAATGATCGCGCTGCTCCTGCTGATGCTCCCGCCCCCAATATTTGAGATCCCCTCATATTTGAGGTGTCAAGGCTAAATAGAAATGTCCTATAGCTGGCAAGTTAGAAATGTCCTATTCCAGTAATAATGTTGTCAACACAGGTTTGCCATTTATCTTCTTTCCATAGGTCCTCCAGGGGTGGTCATAAGCTGGGGGGAGCGGTTCGGCTTTAGCCGATTTGGATGATACGACTGCTCCTTGTTTGGGTCTCTTCTCAATCTCTTCAAGGGTAAGCAAACTACCGCTGAACCAGGCTGAGATTGAACCGGTAGGGTCACAAGTAATCAGGACTTCCTGTTTGGCATAATACCAGGCTGGATGCTTGGTCACAATTTGATAGACCTTGCCTGCATAGTGGATCTGCAGTGCTTTGGTAATCTTTCTGAAGTCGTGGATGGAGAAAAGGAAGTCCAGATCCAGGGTTGTATCCAGAGCACGATGGAAGTCAACATTTGAGCCAGGCATCACCGCAAAACGGCGGTTATAGTCCAGAATAAACTCTGGCAGATATTGGTTTGCCTGCTCATAGTCACGGATATCCAGCAAGCGCATCTCCTTGATTAAACGATCCTGCAAGGTTTGATTCGCCCTTTCCACGCGTCCTTTAGCCTGAGGTGAACTGGCACAAATCAATTC
>DDWY01000035.1 GCA_002347705.1 Anaerolineaceae bacterium UBA2274
ATCGCCACGCTTCGCTCGCGATGACCGCCCTTTTGTCATTGCGAACCCCCGCATTATGACGACAAAGGGTTTCTGCATACGGAAAGGGGGTGTGGCAATCTCGTTTTTGCTGTAATTATCACCACGTAACCGAGCTCCTCATCACGTGTAACTCATAACCATTTTTACTATTCCGGTTAATATTCATGGATAAGTTAAGATATGCGGATGGAAGCAGTCTTCTATTTACGACCTCAGGGATAAAAATCCTCAGCCAGATCCCGCCATTCTGGATTCAGAGTGTTGATCAGCATAATTTTCTTTGCCCGTGAACCTTTTTTGATTTGTTTTTCTCGCATAATTGCCAGAGAAATGTTGTTACCACATTCATAATAGACAAGTTTAAAAGCCTTGTATCTTGCAGCAAAGTCTCTCTCATCCGCATGCTTGTGTTCTTCGAGGCGTCGAATGAGGTTATTGGTAACACCAGTATAGAGAACTGTGTGAATTTTATTGGTGAGAATATAAACGCAATAATATTTGTCACTCATGATTTTTAATTGTATGAGAAATAGAGCAATATGTGGGTGAACTGAGTATGTGAAACTATCTGCTTTTTAAACCATAAATTAAAAGAGAGATCGCCACGCTTCGCTCGCGATGACAGATTCTTTTACATTTCAACCCTCCCGACCAAGAGGACCACTTGTTTTGTCATTGCGAACCCCCGAGTTATGCCCTCAACAAGTTCAGACACACGGAGAGGGGGTGTGGCAATCCCGCTTTATTACTTGGGTTTGAACGAAAAGGAGAGATCGCCACGCTGCGCTCGCGATGACAGATTACCAAGCCAGAGTGCTGGAATTTGCCAGTGATAACAGATTAACAGAGAGATCGCCACGGTCGCAAGCTCCCTCGCGATGACAGGTTTTGGGGCAGTTCGCCATATCCTGCTTCGATGGCACAGGCGCAAATGTAACTTCCGATGACATGCCCTCAGTCACACTACAAGCCCCGGCTTACTTTCCTGTCAAGAACCGCTTCAACCAGGCAAAAAGCAGCTTGGCAAGCATTACCAGGTAATAGAACCAGTTGAAAAGGAAAAAATGCTCCCTGGCAAAGTGTTTGCGATAGTAGAGGTAATACGAGCGATGCCATTGGAAAATCGAATGATAAGGGTTGGTTTTTGAGCCGCCTTCGCCCCCATAATGAATGATGCTGCTCATGGGCACGTACATCACTTTCCATCCAGATTGCCGCGCCCGCAGACAGTAGTCACTATCCTCCTGGTAAGCAAAGAACTGTTCGTCCAGTCCACCAATCTTTTCGTAGACTTCCCGTCGGATAAACATGCTAGAACCCGAGACCGCCTTAACTTCCGCAATTTTATCCTCCGGAAGCCAGGATTGCAAGTAACCGTTGAGGGATTTGCTTTTGGGGAAGAGCTTGCCAAGTTTCAGAAAATAACCAAATACCTCCACCGGTCGGGCATCCCCCCGGCGCGACTGCTTTTGGAAACTGCCATCCGCATTGAGCACTTTTGGAATGCAAATACCTGCTTCCGGGTTTTCCCTCAAATAGGCAATCTGAGGCCCGAAACAATCTTCTCTTAGCAAGGTGTCGGGGTTGAGCAGCAGCAGGAAGTCCCCTTTCGCAAGCGCCATTGCCTGATTGTTGCCGCGGGTATAGCCAAGATTGCTTTGATTTCGAATCAAAGTGGCTTCCGGGTAATTCTGCTCTATCCAATCCACAATGCCATCCGTGGAAGCGTTATCGACGACAATCAATTCGTAATTCAACTCTTGGGTGTATTTTTTTATCGAAGCCAACAAAGGCTCCAGGTAAGCAATCGCATTCAAGGTCACAAGACAAATTGAAAGGTCCATTATGCTGCCTCCCCTCCTGCCTTAGATTCCTCTTTTCCAGCCTCAATCCGTTTGCGTCTCACATGCGTGTCAATCGCGTGCACCAGATGGGCACCAAAAAAAAGGATGTAGCCGCTCAGATATAGCCAGAACATCAATGCAATGATAGATGCCAGTGAACCATAAATAATTTCGTAATTGGTAAAACCGCTTGAGATAGCCCATCCAAGTAAACGGCTTGAAAGCTCCCAAAGGGTTGCTGTCACCACCGCCCCAATCAAGCGTGCCATGAAAAGAATACTGGTGCTTTGAGGAATCCAACTGTAAACAGCCAGAAACAATAGAATCTTCAAAACAAGGGGCACGATTTTTAGCCAATCCACCCAAGCTTTGGTCGAAGTGATTAGTTGACCAAAAAAAGCATTCCCTTCTAAATTAAAAATCTCAACGACCGTGCTGAAAACCAGTGAGGCGCTGAAAAGCAGGATTATTAATAAGATGATCAGCAAGGCCATGCCACGGCTTTTCAGGAAGCCTGGCCGACTGCCTTTGGGAAAGGCGCTATTGATGTTCACAATAATTTTTTCGAAGACATTTGAGCCCGACCAGAGCAAAGAAATCACAGCAACAATTGTCACCGGACCACGCCTATTGAGCACACTGGTAATCTGAGTATTGACGGCGTCAGCCGAGACTGGGATCCAATCAGTAATGATCTCCAGTAATTCAACTTTAACCAACTCACCCTCCAAAAACATCGAACCAACGGACACAACAGCAAGAAGCAAGGGGAAGATGGAAAAGAGACCATAATAAGCCAAGCTGGCGGAAGCTTGTGCACCGCGCATAAGGTTAAAATTATTTAAAGCATGGCGAAGAATGCCCAAAGCCCCGCCCAGTCGATCATTGAGATCCAGGTAAAAACTGCGAATGCGACTCTTTACCTCACCTCGGCGCTCACTCCAGGCTTTGATCTGCTGCTTGATGCGTTGAAACAACCCTGCCATAGTTTGATTATAAGCGCAACCTGACTTACTGCCAGACCTCGCCGCCCTTGGGTATTCCGGGCAGTTCAAGCCAGCCTTTGCCAACTTTGATGCAACCCAAACCAAACAAAGCCTTGAACTGACGCTCTCCTGGCAGATAATGCCTTGGTATCTCGAGACGCATGGGTGGATGCGCCTGCTCAGAGCGGTTGGCAGTAACCAACACCCACTCCTCGCCCAAGACGCGGGCAAAAACCACCAGATCCTGGTCAAAGTGCAGCATCCTGAATTCTCCGTTAGCCAATGCCGGGCTTTCGCGACGGAGAGCAATCAGCTTTTTGTAAAATTGCAGCGTTTCCTGATCCCATTGCTTTTCATCCCACGGGAAGCAGTTGCGCGAGGCAAAGGCTTCCTCGTCCATCAGACTAATTTCATCTCCATAATACAGGCAAGGAACACCAGGGAAGGTAAACTGCACGATTGCCGCCAGCCGGCTGAGGGCCTTATCTCCATGCAGCAGGGTAAGCAAGCGCGGGGTGTCGTGGCTATCCAGCAGATTGAACTGCTGCAGGGCAATCTGCCAGGGGATGGAAGCAAGGTTTTGGTTCCACGCCTGCAGCATGGTGCTGGTGTCCCAGGGAATATTGGTTTTCAAGACAGCCTCACAGCGTAAGGCGTCCTGTTCATACCCCGTCAGCCAGTGGAGCAGTGGGTCAGCAAAACCGGTGTAATTCATGACCGCGTCCCAGCCATCACCCTGGAGTTGTTCTGTAGCCTCGAAGAAGTTTTCTCCCATCAGGTAAGCGTCAGATGAAACGCGCTTAACCGCCGCACGGATCGCGTGCAGCAGCTCTAGGTTGATCTGGTGCTCATCCTGCCGGCCGAGCATGTTGCCCACATCAACCCGCCATCCATCAGCGGCAAACGGCGGCTTGAGCCAATAGGCGAAAACAGAATCTTCGCCTTCGATCATCTCGCGGCGCAGACCCTTACTAGCATAATTGAACTTGGGCATGTGCCCAAAACCCATCCATGAAATGTAATCCTGCTTATTTTCAGCGAAGTAAAAATATTCGCGTGTCTCGCTTTGGCTGTCTTGTAGCGCGGATTGGAACCACGGATGCATGCTGCCGCAGTGATTTGGAACGATATCCAGCACATAGCGCATGTCCCGCTGGCTGAGAGCCTGGCGCAGCGATACCAGTGCCTGGTCCCCGCCCAAAACAGGATCTACTTCACGGAAGTTGCTGACATCGTAACGATGGCTGGTAAAGGCGGTGAATATGGGATTGAGGTAGAGGGCGTTGACCCCAAGCTGCTCAAGATAATCGAGGTGAGCTTCGATCCCTGCCAGGTCGCCTCCATAAAAAGGCATCAAACGGCGGTCTTTGGGTGCCGCTTCGCCCCAGGGAAAAGTTTTGCGGGCATAACGATAGCGCGCGTCGGTTTCTTCCATCGGATCGTTGCTGGGGTCGCCGTTGGCGAAACGATCAGGAAAAATCTGGTAAAAAACGGACTCCTGCAGCCAGGAAATTGGCTTAAAGCCTGCCAGGAGCTTAAAGTCGAACATTGCCAGCGGTGTGTGCAGGCTTACGCCGAGCGTGTTCAGCCACCAGACCCTGCCTTCGGTTTGAATGGCAAAGCGGTAGGTCACGCGCGGCTCATTGACCTTGAGGGGAGCCTCCCAAACGCGGTAACCAGCCTGCGAGGACTGCGGCAGCATGGCGGTAAATTGCTGTTCCCCGTTGGGAATGGTGCGCAAAACAACCTGGTCGGGCTCAGCCTGGCTGGGGACCAACAAACGAACGGTAATCGTTTCTCCCAGACCGGGATTGGGATTGGAGAGGTAATCAGCAGTAGGTGTGTGCAGCATGTGCGCAAGCCAGGAGGGTTGGAGTGGATTAGTTCTTTTCACAAGGGCTAATCATACCAAGATTTGCAACTGGTTGATGCATCAAGTTTCCAACCGGCGGGTACAATTAAGGCTGAGGTGAGCGATGGACACTAAATGGATCAAAGCATATTACAACGCGCGCGGATTGCAGTGGGCAGACCAAAAGAGCGCCCTTTTGTTCTTCCTCTCGGAGGTCGGTGAGCTGGCCGAAGCTTACGCCGAAGTGGAGGGGGTGAGCTTGAGCGGCGAGGAAACGGACTTGCTGGCGCGTTTTGCAGAGCTGGGCTTGGAAGCTGACGAGATTGTTTCCCGCAAGCCGGGCTGGATCCGCAACAACGACCGCTTGCGCAAGCAAAACATCGCGCACGAAGCCGCCGATTGCAACATGATGCTTTCCGTTTTTCTGGAGTCCTATGCCAATATCTCGCCCGATGACGCCCTGCGCGAGAAAATGGCACTCAAACTTGGTTGCCATATCGATGAATTGGATGTATTTCTCGACGTTGAATAGTTAATTTGCCACACAAGTTTGCTGCAAAAAGTTGACTCCCGATGATGAGCAAAACCTGAGGATCGTGCCGGCCTCCTGGCCGTGGAAAGGATGCGGCCGGAGGTCTTGGGCTGGAATAGGACGCCTGCGGCAACATGCTGTGCTCGGGCAAGAGTCCAGCAAAATCCCATCGTTTATACCAGATTGCCATATGCTGCCACGTGCGCACGGTTAACCGTAGGGCGAGATTGAGGGTACCATGAACAATGTGGTAGATAAACGTTCTGTACCCTCAATCCGCCGTTGACAGAGCAAGGCTCGAATATTGCGAATGATCGATGGCGTGATGGTGGATTGGAAGCACGCCAAGATCTCTGCGTGATGATGTATGCAGTACTTCCAATCTCGCCCTTGACACTTTGTCCCACCCTACAGGTACTGATTTTATTTTTGTCATTCCGCACTTAGAAGCTACGTGACCAAAAAATCGGATAGGATGTGCAATGTTTACCATGTCTCTATGATAGATGTATCCTCCTAACAGGGCTTCTCGCTATTCTTTCCCATTTAGCGGTTTGAAGCCCTCGCCAAGAGCTTCGTTGGCATGCCCCACCACCATAAACGCGTCCGGGTCGGCATCACGCACGATCGTTTTCAGCCGAATGACCTCCCCCGAAGTCACCACGCAAAAAACAATCGGGCGGTCTTTCATCGTATATCCGCCTTTGGCAGCAATGATCGTGGTGCCGCGACCAAGTTCCGCGGTGATGGCTGCCACGACTTTCTCAGTTTCATCAGTGATGATCATCGCCTCGCGAATGACGTTGGTGCCTTGCGAGATCATATCCGCCGCCACACCGCTGAGGTAGATCATAATCAGACCGTAAAGAGATTTCTCCCAGCCGAAAAAGAAGCCTGCCAATAAAACCGCAAACGAATCAGTGATCATGTAAGCCAGTGAAATGGACATACCCAGGCGCTGATTCAAAATACGCCCAAGGATGTCGGTTCCGCCGCTCGTGCCGCGCCCAAGGTAAACCAAACCCAGGCCAACTCCGAGCAGCAGACCACCATAGAGTGAATTGAGCAGAATATCCTCCGTGAATGGAGCTGACCCGGTCCATTCAACCAGGATGTCCGTGAAGACCGTATAGGAAAGGACCGAGAGAATGGTCCGAAGGGCAAAACGCGGCCCACCCAAAAAGCGCCAGCCAATGATGAAGAGCGGGATATTCGCCAGGAGGGTGATCATCCCAACCGGGGTGCCCCAAAGGTAATGCAACAATTGAGCAATACCGCTGATTCCCCCGCCAACCAGTTGTGCCGGGATCAGAAAGGTGCGCAGTGCCAAAGCCTGAACCAGCCCGCCTAAAATGATCATGAGGTAATCGCGGATTGACCGCCAACTGAAATCCAGCTGCTTGAAAAAGTTCTTGATTTTCACATCCACTCCATCGCTTTTAACCGCGCTGTGATTATAAACCACCCGCGGCAACTGGCGCGAGGCTGTTTAGTGCATGTACGGCATTGGCAGGGCTAATCACCTTGGCTTTTCAGATCAATCCGCTATTTTGCCACCCTGGGGAGCCACAATTGATGCGTGAAGCGGTAATCGTAAATTAGGGTATAGATGGTTTCCCAGGCGCTCCACAGCCCGTGCCTGTCCTGGGTGCGGATGCGCAGATAGTAGGGCACGCCCGTGGGGATTGCCGGCGGGTTGAACTGCGTTGATGCGGTGCGGGTTCCGCTGGTAGCATTCCTATTGGTTCCCCAGTAAAACTCGTAGGTATCGACGGGGTTTAGCCCTATCCCGAGGTCGTATGCGCCTGCCCAGGTGAACCAAGGATTATTGCAGTACGCCTGCGGCACACCATTCCATGACTGGCAGCCTGAACTTGTCACAACCGGATTAACCGGAGGTTGATTGTCCACATAAAAACTCGCTGATTTCATGACTTCCCAATTGTCATTGAAGTCAACACTCCTGTAATCAATGGTCATCAATCCGCTTCCATTCACCAAAAAGGGTTCAGTGTATGTTTGCCAACTTCCATTGTTTATTCGATAATATGTCTTTTTCACCCCAACCAGGTTATCAGTAGCAGTCAAGGTGATTGTTACTGCCGTTTTGTACCATGGGCTGATGCCTATCGTGCCGGATTTTGTGTAGCTCGTAACCGGCGCAGAATTATCATAAGGGATCGCAACAACACCATCCAGTACATTGCTATCAATGTTGATGGTCACTCCCCCCCAGGTTTCATTATGATCACCTGAATACTGATAAACTCGCTGGTGGTTGGACCAATAATTATCTGGTAAGTGATCGACATCAAAGACTGTTACTTCCGGTCGATAGCCTGGAACTGTATACCACTCCGCAATCCAGACCACACTTGGTGGTGGTTGGAGGTTATAAATCTTATTAGCATTAAGATTTGTGGATGTCGCATACAACCCGGAGTAAATCCCGAGCGTCTGCAGGCGGTTTGTCCAACCCTGCACGAACGCCCTGGCAGCTGCAGAACACGCAGAGGTGTAGTAAAAATACTCAAGGTCGTAATAAACAACACTACCTGTTCCATCTGGATTGGTAAGTCCAAGCTCGAGAAGTTTGGCGGCTGCCTGGTTGGCATTATCGACACCCTGAGCATAAGCTGTAGCGGTATCATAAGAAAACCGATTGACAAAACCCGTACACGG
>DDWY01000025.1:0-898 GCA_002347705.1 Anaerolineaceae bacterium UBA2274
ATGAAGGGAGCGCCCGCAGAAGCCCGTATTCTCTCAGAGACTTTCGCTTTTATAACCCTTTCGCTTTCTGAACTCTTCCGCGCATACACTGCCCGTTCAGAATACTTCCCTCTGACCAAGATCGGTATCTTCACCAATAAGAACATGAACATTGCCGTCCTGGTTTCGGTTGCCCTGGTAATCATGGTTATTTATGTGCCATTCTTACAGACAGTATTTGACACGACTGCCTTGCGCTGGATCCATTGGGTGGAGATTTTGCCGCTGGTGCTGATCCCATCCATTGCAGCGGAGGTGATGAAGGCGACCACTTACAAGAAGAATTTGGCTCGTCTGGCAAGTCTGGAAGACTAATCGCTTTTTTTCTGTTAACAACTCCCTCGATTGAGGGAGTTGTTATTTATTCTGGTATCCCTCATTTCCATCAGGTTTGATACAATAAATCGTTTTACAACTATCTAAAGAAAAAAGGTAAACTCATGGGAAATTCCCCCAAGACACTTCTGGACCAAACCAAGGCTGCGCGCAATGCGCGTCATGCCTGGTACTATTATGATTTCGGCAACTCAGCTTACGCGGCAATCATTTTGCTGGCGGTTTTCTCAGCTTACTTCAAAAACACAGTTGTAGGCGGGGCTGAGGGAACACGGCTATGGGGCATATCCGTTGGCATCGCTGCCATCCTTGTTGCAATAATTTCACCAATCCTCGGAGCTGTTGCTGACTCTTCCCGCTCCAAGAAGCTTTTTCTTTTTATTTTTACCGGGATATCGGTCATTTTCACCGCCCTGCTCTTCTTTGTCGGTAAAGGGGATGTGGTCATGGCGATGGTGTTTTTCATCATGGCTGAAATCGGCTACCGCGGAGCCCAAGTCTTTTATGATGCCCTGCTGGTGGA
>DDWY01000025.1:1040-9831 GCA_002347705.1 Anaerolineaceae bacterium UBA2274
CATGAAACCAGCCCGGTGTTACCAATCCCAAATGGTGAAACTTTGCTCTCGGTGTCTTTTAAGCATCTTGCCGAAACCTTCAAGGACATTCGTCAGTACAAAGTCTTCCTGCGTTATATGTTCGCCTTCCTGATCTACAACGACGGCATCATGATGCTGATGGACTTTGCAGCTATCATTGGCGCCACGCTTTTTGGGCTGGAACAGGTGCAGTTAATCATATTCGTCATCATTATCCACATTACCGGCGCTTTGGGAGCCCTTACCTTCGGCAAACTTTCGGATGAAAAATCCAGCAAGCGGGCGATCCTTTTTTCGCTTATCATCCTGATTGGCTCTCTGATCGCCCTTTTCTTCGTCAAATCAACTCTCGGCTTTTTCATCGTTGGCGCGTTTGCGGGCTTCTCGCTCTCCGGCGCGCAGGCAGTCAGCCGCACAATGGTCAGCCAACTGGCACCTGAGGGTAAAACCACCGAGTTTTACGGTTTTCTTTCGGTGGCAGGACGTACATCAACCTTCATTGGTCCCCTGGTCTTTGGTACCCTTTCTTACCGTATGTATAATTACTACGTCAATCATGGTTTGGATGTCGTGGCTGCTGAAAAAGCTGGTCAATACTGGGGCATTGGGTCCATACTTGCATTCCTGGTGATCGGGATGATAATCCTGCTGAGCGTCAGAGAAGTCACCGCTTTAGAGCCGATGATTTATCACAATAACCATAAATAGATGAGGAGTTAGCATGAAAGTATTGATTTCCGGTGGAGCAGGTTATATCGGCAGTACGATCGCTTCGGCGCTGCTCGACGGAGGGCATACCCCTGTTCTGCTCGACTCCCTGGTAACTGGCCGCAAGGAATTTACCAGAGACCGCATTTTCTATGAGGCCGATATCGCCGACCGGGCGATGGTGCGCACGATTTTCAGCGACCATCCGGATATCGAGGCAACCATCCACTGCGCCGCTTTGATTGTGGTGCCGGAATCGGTTGCCAAGCCCTACGAGTATTACAAAGAAAATGTCGTCAAATCCATGGAGTTCTTCAAACTCCTGGCTGAGTTGGGTCAGAAACGGGTTGTCTTCAGTTCTTCAGCTGCTGTTTATGACGTTGTTCCGGGCTTTATGGTCACCGAAGAATCCCCCCTGCGCCCGCTCAGCCCCTACTCCCGCACCAAGTACATGATGGAAATGGTGCTAAAAGACTTCTGCAGCGCCTACGGCCTGAACGCAATCGCTCTGCGCTACTTTAACCCCATTGGGGCTGACCCCAAAATGCGCACAGGGCTGCACATCCGCTACCCCAGCCATCTGATTGGCAAGCTGGTGGAAGTTGCGCTCGGGCGCGAACCCGTTTTTAACCTGACCGGCATCGACTGGCCCACGCGTGATGGTTCTGGCATCCGCGACTACATCCACGTCTGGGATCTTGCCCAGGCTCACATCCGGGCAGTGGAGCGTTTTGACAGTGTCATCGAGCAGGGTCGTGAAGAAGACGCCCCTTACACAGTTATCAACCTCGGCACAGGTCAGGGTGTGACGGTAAAAGAATTTGTGGCAGCTTTCGAAGATGTTTACGGGCAAAAGCTCCCGGTTTCTCTGCAGCCTCCCCGCCCAGGCGATGTGGCAGGTTCCTATGCAAACGCCGATAAAGCTGCCAGGCTGCTCGGTTGGAAAGCAGAGCTCACAATTGAGCAAGGCATCGCTGACGCCCTGAAGTGGGGCAAGGTGCGCGACACCATCATTCACTACTAAACTTCAGACCGGGGTTACAGCTCCGGTCTTTTTAACGGGAATCCCTTATAATTATTGAACAAGAAGGAGTCCTGATGAGTCTTTTAAATCGCATTTTTGGTGAACCTGAAATCCGCGCCCTGGACGCGCACAGCAAGGCTGAGGTTAAACAGATGACCGAAGAGTTGGTTAAAATTGGCCGCCTGGATGACTTTATCTCGATAACTCCTGGTGGACCTTTTGACATCCAGTGCCACCACCGCGACGCCAAGCAGATTGGCAGAAGGCTGAATCAGATGGGCGGAGTGCCCTTGATGATGGCAGTACGGCAGACCGTCAAGTACAAACTCAAGGACGTCCTGGCAGAGCATCTCGACCACTGCTGGAAAGGCATTGGAGACTGGCAGGTATAAATTGCTTCCAGGAAAACATGGCATGCTATTGCCCCATGTGATAGCCGAAGGGCCAGCAGAGATTCTCAATGTTATAATTCCTGTACTACATCCTGAAAAGAGGTAATTATGAGTTCTTGCACCAAACGGGAAGTCGTTACTTGCTCAAATGCCCCCAAAGCCATCGGACCTTATTCTGTCGCTATCGCCACAGACCACCTGGTTTTCGTCAGCGGTCAGCTCGGAATTGACCCCATCAGCGGCTCAATCGTGGAAGGCGGCATTCAAGCCCAAACGCGAACCGCCCTCACAAACCTCAAATCCGTGCTTGAAAGTGCTGGCTCCAGCCTTGAACAAGTGGTCAAGACCACTGTTTTTCTGACCGATATGGCGCAGTTTGCCGAAATGAATGGCGTTTATGCTGAATTTTTCACCTCCGACTATCCTGCCCGCTCAGCCATCCAGGTGGCTGCCCTGCCAAAGGGAGGCATCGTTGAAGTTGAAGCTATCGCGGTTCTGCCGTCTTAGCATCAAGCTCAGCAGCGATTACTGACAGGAAAAACCCTGGAATACCGGAAAACTATGCTCCCAAGCGTCTCTGTAATCATTCCCTGCCGGAATGAAGAAAAAACCATCCACCTTGTTTTGGCTGCCCTATACAGCCAAAGCTACCCCCGCGAACTCTTGCAGGTGGTAATTGCGGATGGATTCTCGGAGGACCTTACCCGCCAGAAGGTTGCGGACTTTAAGACCGCTCACACCGGTCTTGACCTGCTGGTGGTGGACAATCCACAGCGCATCATTCCGGCCGGATTGAATGCCGCAATTCACGCTTCCAACGGCGACATTATTGTTCGCATGGATGCGCATTCCATCCCAAACCCGGATTACGTTGCGCTTTGCGTGGATGCCCTTGAGAGAAATCTTGCCCAAAACGTCGGCGGCGTGTGGGATATCCAACCCGGAAAGGATACCTGGATCGCGCGTTCAATAGCCGCGGCAGCAGGCAACCCACTGGCTGTTGGGGATGCCCATTACCGATTCACGGACAAAGCAGACTATGTGGACACCGTCCCTTATGGCTCCTACAAGCGGGATCTTTTTGAGCAAATCGGACTCTTTGACGAAACTCTGCTGGCAAACGAAGACTATGAACTCAACACGCGCATCCTCCAAAGCGGCGGAAAAATCTGGCTCGACCCCAAGATCCGCTGCACTTACTTCGCCCGCGCCAATCTGCGCGCGCTCGCGAAACAATACTATGGATATGGCTATTGGAAGGTCCAAATGCTGAAGCGCTACCCAGAGACCTTGCGCTGGCGCCAGGCTCTGCCGCCTGCGTTTCTCTTGGGCTTAGTGGTTACATTACTGGCAGGGTTTTTCTGGAAACCATTCCTGGTTCTCTTCGCATTGGTGTTGGGCTTGTATTTTCTAATCCTTCTCAGCGTTGGCACACACATTGCAATCAAAAAAAGAGATATACTGATGATGATTGGCATACCACTTGCCATCACAACAATGCATTTTTCCTGGGGCGCTGGCTTTATTGCCGGTGCATTCGGTGTTCGGAAGAATAAATGACAAACACAAGTGCTGGAGCCTACAATACTAAGTTTCGCCTTAAACCTCCAGATCTACGTGCCATTTTAGTTCTGGGTGATCTTTTGGCTGCTGTTATAGCTCTTGGAATTTCTCTTTATGTTTGGGCATCGGGGGATAGTTGGTATCGTTTTTCCGTGGAATTTCTGAAGTATCGTGCTCCGGCCTGGTTTTACCTCTTACCCTTAATTTGGATCATCCTGCTGGTAGATACCTATGACACCCAGAAATCAGCAAATTTACGTCAGACACTGCGCAGTATCGGGACGGTGTTCCTGGTATCTGCCATCATTTACCTGGCCGTCTACTTTGCGGTTGAGCCGAATTCATTACCCCGCCTGGGGGTTGCGGTTTTTATCGTTTCAGCCACAGTCCTGACGCTACTCTGGCGTGTAATTTATGTCCGCACCTTTACCTCCGTTGCAAGCCAACAACGCGTCTTGATCATTGGCGCAGGCAAAGCCGGCTCCGCCCTGGTGGAGGTCATCTCCGAACTCGATCCGCCTCCCTTTAGATTGATCGGACTGATTGATGACGATCCCTCCAAACTTGGCACCGCCATCCAGGGCTATCCAATCCTTGGCAATCACGAAAGCATGGTGGAGATTATCGCCAACCAGGGTATAACCGACCTGATTTTGGCAATTTCCAATGAAATGAATCACGGGATGTTTCAAAGCATCCTGACTGCCCAGGAAGAGGGCATCAACCTGACCACCATGACAGACACCTACGAGAGTCTCTCGGGACGTGTGCCAATTGACCTGCTCGAATCAGATTGGGTTGTGCGCTCTTTCCTTGATCGCGCACCTACCAGCGGTTTTTACCGTCTTGCCAAGCGCCTGATGGACCTGGCGCTGGGTCTGATCGGACTTATCGCGCTGGTGATCCTGTTCCCTTTGCTTGCCCTCGTAATTCTGCTTGATTCCGGTCGGCCAATCATCTTCACTCAACAACGCCTGGGAAAAGGTGGAAAGCCGTACACCATCTTCAAATTGCGTACCATGAAGTCTAATTCGGACATGGAAAAAGAAGCGCTTGTGACTGCCACCAATGATCCTCGCATCACGCGCATCGGAAGATTGTTACGAAAAGCCCACCTGGATGAACTGCCTCAGATCATCAACGTTTTACGCGGTGAAATGAGCTTTGTGGGGCCCCGATCCGAGCGTGTCGAGTTGGTGCGGGTTTTCCAGAAGGAAGTACCCTTCTATCGTGCACGCATGCTGGTCAAACCGGGTATCACCGGATGGGCTCAAATTCACCAGGCCTATGCTGAGACCATTGCAGAGACCGTCACCAAACTGCAGTACGATCTGTATTACATCGAACATGCATCCATCTGGATGGACATCAATATCCTGCTGCGCACCGTTGGCTCCGTGTTGGGGTTCAAAGGGCGCTAATCTATGAACGAGACCAGCCAACCAATTTCCAACACACCCCATTTGCTTCAGAGCCCGCTCTGGGGGCTGTTTAAGGCTGAGTTTGGCTGGGAGCCCGAAGTTTTTAGCAGTCAGACTGCCCAGGCGCAAGTGCTCTTTCGCAAATTGCCTTTGGGTTTCAGCATTGCCTACCTGCCAAAAGGTCCGGTTGGCAAGAATTGGGCATCCCTTTGGGATCAAATAGATGTTGCCTGCAAGCAGCACCACGCTATCTTCCTGCAGGTAGAGCCCGACCTTAGTGAAGGCGATCTGACTACAGAACTTGCAGAACAGATGCAAGGTTTCGCGGTGGAACCCCACACCATCCAGCCCCGCAGCACAATCCTGGTGGATCTGAGGGCTGATGAAGCAGAGCTATTGGCGAACATGAAGCAAAAAACACGCTACAACATTCGCCTGGCTGAGAAAAAAGGCGTGGTGGTCCGGGAAACGAATGACATTCAAGGCTTCTACAACCTGATGCAGACCACTGGCACGCGTGATGGTTTTGCCGTGCATGACATTTCCTATTACCAGAAAGCTTTTGACATCTTCTCGCCATCTGGAGCTTGCGTTTTGCTTGGCGCCTTTCATGACGAGAAACCCCTGGCATATCTGATGCTCTTTCTTTCAGGGGAGCGTTCCTGGTATTTTTACGGCGCGTCCGATGACGCCAGCCGCAACCTGATGCCCACCTATCTGCTACAATGGGAAGCCATGCGCTGGTCCAAAGCCCACGGTGCCAGAACTTACGACCTGTGGGGCATACCCGACGCCAGCGCCGAAGAACTTGAGGAGGAATTTACGCAACGCAGCGATGGGCTTTGGGGAGTGTACCGCTTCAAACGCGGCTTTGGCGGTGAGGTGGTGCGCTCCGTGCCGGCTTATGTTCGGGTTTACAAGCCTTTTTTGTATCGTGTGTACCAGAAAATTCGAGCCGGAAGAATGGCAGACTGAAGATGATCAGGCTGGAAGAAGACCGAATTCCGGATTGGAACCAGCTCCTGCTGCAGTTCCCCGACGCGCATATCCTGCAAACGTCGCAATGGGCAGAAGCCAAGAAGCAAAACGGCTGGAGCCCCATGTACTTCCGGGAAGGCAGCGATCCTGAGGCTCCTGAAGGGCTTGCCCTGATCTTACGCCGAGAGATATCCCTGGCAGGGTTGAAATTCAACGTGCTCTATGCGCCAAAAGGACCGGTTGTGCATTGGCAGTACCAATCTGCAGTGTCGCGCATGATTGACGCCTTGCAGGACATCTGCTGCCAGGAAAAAGCAATTTTCATCAAGGTTGATCCAGACGTGCTGCTTGGCACGGGTATTCCCGGTGGGGAAGATGAAGTTCCCGCTCCGCAGGGACTCGCTCTGCAAGATGAGTTAAAGAGGCGTGGCTGGCAGTTCTCCCAAGATCAGATCCAGTTCCGTAATTCTGTCTTGCTGGATTTGAGAAAAAGCGAAGACGAAGTGCTGGCCGCGATGAAGCAGAAAACGCGCTACAACATCCGCCTGGCAGCCCGCAAGGGAGTGCGGGTGAGGCTGGGGGAAATCGCTGAACTGCCTATGCTCTACAAAATGTACGCTGAAACAGCAGTTCGGGATGGTTTCGTAATTCGCCATGCGGACTACTATCTTAATACCTGGCGTATGTTCATTGAAGTAGATATGGCGAAGATTCTGATTGCTGAGGTTGAAGAACAGCCGGTTGCCGCCTTGATTCTCTTCCATTTCAATGGCAGCGCGCGCTACATGTTTGGCATGTCCACTGAGAACTACCGCGAATTGATGCCCAATTACCTGCTGCAGTGGGAAGCTATGCGGCTGGCCAAGCAGCTCGGCTGCCATACGTATGATATGTGGGGCGCGCCGGAAGTCTTTGACGAGAGCGATTCCATGTGGGGAGTTTTCCGCTTCAAACAGGGTTTCAATGGGGTCACCACTCGCACCCTGGGCGCCTGGGATTACACCACCCGACCCGGTCTTTATCGCCGCTACACGGAAACACTGCCCAAAGTGCTCAATCTGCTGCGCCGACGTGGATTGAAAGCCAACAAAAGGAGCCTGAATGATTGAGCGCGTTCAACTTGCCCAGCTACCCACCCCGATCGAAGCGCTGCCCCACCTCACAAAGCTGTTGGGTGGTCCCCAACTCTTCATCAAACGCGACGACCTGACAGGACTCGGCTTTGGCGGCAATAAAACCCGCAAGCTCGAGTATCTCGCGGCAGATGCTGCTGCGAAAGGCTGCCAAACCCTCATCAGCACTGGCGCGGTGCAGTCCAACCACTGCCGCCAGGTGGCTGCCGCTGCTGCCAAACTCGGTATGGACTGCATTTTGGTGCTGGCAGGTGAAAAACCTGAACAGCCCCAGGGCAATTTGTACCTGGACCTGCTCAGCGGTGCCGAGATCACCTTTGTGCCAAAAAAGCTGCGCGACCATGCGCTGGCTGAGATCACGAAGAAAGCTGAGGCAGAAAACCGCAAGCCCTATCTCATCCCCTACGGCGGCTCCAATGCGATTGGTGCTTTGGGTTACCGCCAGGCAATGCTTGAATTAAATGAGCAGGATCCCAACCCAGATTGGATCGTTTTTGCGACTTCCTCAGGCGGAACACAAGCCGGTATGCTGCTGGGCGCGCGCGAAACCGGAAGCCAGGCAAAAATCCTGGGCATCAGCGTGGATAAACCCGCGCGGGAATTTTCTGAAACCATTGCTGAGATTGCCAATTCCGGCGCGGAGTTACTACAGCTTCAGATCCGCTTCCGTCCCGAAGAAATCCTTGTGAATGACTCGTACTGCTCTGCTGGTTACGGCGTTATGACACCCGCGGAAAAGGAAGCTATCCTGCTCTTTGCCCGCCATGAAGCTATTTTGCTCGACCCGGTCTATACCGGCCGCGCTGCTGCCGGCTTGCTTGACCTCATCCGCCAGGGCTTCTTTAAACCCGAGGAGAAAGTGCTCTTCTGGCATACCGGCGGCACTCCCGCCCTCTTTGCTGAGCCGTATAGAGGGGAATTAGCTAACAAATAGACCAACCCGTTAGTAGCTTTCTGTTTTGCCAGCGTCAATCCTGTATTTTCAAGGATTATCGATCTTCCAACACTTCCAGATTGAAGCGCACCAGATCCTGAATAAGCTTTTCGTCCAGCGGCATGGAGTAGGGGATCTGAATTGCACCCTTGCTGGTCTGGTAACCCTCAAGCCTTGCCGCGAAATGCTCGATGGCTGGCGGGGTCGGGTAGATGCCGAGGTGATTCTTCTGAGCCGCAAAATGAAAGACTGCCTTACCATGTTTTTTGAAGGTCGGCATCTGGTAGCTGAGGCTCTGGGTCAGTTACGGATCAACTTGAAGCACGAGTTGCTTGACCCGGCGTAGAATTCCCCGGACCTCCGAAACTGGTTTCTATCATACAGATACATGGAACTGTGATTATCCAAGGGTCCAGATATTTACCATCGAAGAGCTCTTGGAAGGTAAACAAATCGACCTGCCCCCATTCAGCAGGTCAACAAGACCTTCAAGTTTGCTCCAAAACAGAATGAAAAACCTGGTGAACAATTGATCGTAGATTTATAGGTTAGGAGTATAATATTAAAATATCCAGAGGTTTAGAGGAGAATTTTCTAGTACCCTGTCAAAACTGAAT
>DDWY01000068.1 GCA_002347705.1 Anaerolineaceae bacterium UBA2274
GAAATTGGCACTAAGCTTGCGGTGAGCTGGCCCGCGGAAAAAATCAGGGTGTTTCCAATCTCATGAACGCACAAACCCTTACGGTCTTCAAGCAAAACCACCTGGGAGAACCGGTCTTTAGCTGGAAAGGAGAACTTCTTGCCGAAAGTCCCACCTGCCGGCTGGTAAGCGCTCACTTTAGCGGCGCTGATGCCGTATCCGTGGATCAAGTTACCTTCAGGAAAGGCGACCTGATGCTGGAGAGTTATTACACCAACCGCTGGTATAACCTGTTCGAGGTCCACGAGGGACTATCCGACCAGGTGAAATGCTGGTATATCAATCTTAGCTACCCAGCCCTATTCAGCGCGGATAGCATCATCTGGCAGGATATTGCGCTTGACCTGGTGGTCTATCCCAATGGGGAATACCGCCTGCTCGATGAGGATGAATTTGACGATCTTCGGCTTGAGCCTGAGGTAAAAAGACGCTGCCTGGATACAGTACGGGAGATTCTTACCAATCCTGGCTTAATTAAACCTGGCCTGGTTTTTCAACCAGGCCGGTAAAAACAACGCTTAAGTTTAGAGAAAGCTCAGCAGGGGAGTCAGCATCGTCCAGTCGATCCGATATTGACCGCTGGCGACCAGGAAAAATACGACCACTCCGCCAATGAAAAGGCAGCAGCATAAGACCAGCAGAAGCACCAACAGGATGATCCACCAAGTGTTGCTTTTCTTTTTAGGCTGCTCGGTATAGAGCGGCTCCGAGCCAGGTGTTTGCGTTTCAGTATAAGTTTGATAATTTTGATCTTCCATTAAAAATCCTCTTTATTGAACAGAATTGATCAGGGCACCGAGCGGTCCACATAAGGCGATACCGCCAAAAAGCCCCAGAATCATCAGGATGCTCAGGCAAAAAGTGAGCAGCCCCAAGCCAATGCCAACCCAACCAAGGATCAAGCCTGCTTTTGCCAGGCGCTCACCGCCGATCTGACCGTGACTTTTCTCAATCTCAGATTTGGCGATGTATCCCGTGATCAATGCCACCACTGCGCCCCAAAAAGGGAACCCAACAAAATTTGCTATGCCGCCGATCAGACTGATGATCGACCATGCAGATGTAATCTGCTCCTGATTTGAATGTGTTTGCTCTGTCATTTAGGACTCCTTAACCCGAACTCTCACCCGTCTTTGGCTTGCGACGGCGATTGACAAAAGAAGCGATCAGCCAGATGGTCAAAAATACAACAATGACCATCAGGATTGGTACCAAGATGGATAAGACCGAGATAATTGTGGCAAAAATATCTTCGAGGGTACTCACAATCGGCGTGCCTACGCCTGCTGTAGCCACATCCACCACCGGTCTGGCAACCACTGATTTCGCGGCATGTACCGAACCAGCCACCAATAGTCCACAAATCAGCGATAAGACCGGATGGATCTCGGTGATAGATTTGGCGCTTGCGGCAAACAAAATCGCGCCAGCAGTCGGGCGGATAAAAGTCTGGATGGCGTCATTGACGTGATCAACCACGGGGACCTTATCTGCAACCGCTTCGATTACCACCAAAACCCCCAATACGCCGATCGTCCACCAGCTTTCCAGGGCATCCCAGGGTTTTGCCAGTTCGATCAGATCGGTAAATTTTGCCAGCAGGGAAACCACCAGCAATGGAATGTAGGCGTTGAGACCTGCCGAAATCGACAGACCAAAAGCCCCAAGAACTCCACTTATAACTTCCGTCATTATTTCTTTCCTTTTTGTTGAGAACTTCCTCAACTCCTACATTATAGCCACTCTTTATCAGCAGGACAGTAGAAAATCAGAGGTTTATCGGCTCCCATGTGCCGGTTAAAGCCAATCGCAGCCATGAAGTCAGCAGCACCTGCAGCAAAGCAATGGTCATGCCCATAAGGATTGGCAGCACCAGCTCGCGCCAGTGCAACTGAGAGTTCTCCCGCCCCAGGATCATTAAAGCCACCACAGTATAGACACTGCTCAAAACCAGGAAAACTCCCAACCCCGAAATAATCATCAGTGGATAAATCACCACTGGGTGATTCGTCTGGATAATTAAAATCAATAGCGCAGCCAGAGTGAGCAGCAGCGGGAAGGCGTACCATTTTTTGTAGGGCGACTCGTCCACCCAGTCGCTCCAGGCAGTGCGATTGAACAACACAAACAGCAATGTGCCAATCCCCAATCCCACGCCCATGCCTGTGATCAATCGGAGCAGGTTGGATGGCTCGTAAATGCCTAAAAAGCTGGGGAAGAAATGCAGAAGAGAGTTCAAGCCATCCATTCCAAACCATCCAAACAACAACACCAGCACCACGATCACCCAAACCGGGGGAAATTTCGCCTTGCGTCCCTGAAAGGACTGGTATCCCAGCGAAAGGATAGCCCCCAGATACATGCCTGTGCAGCGGGCACACAGCGGCGAGCAAAGGCCGTGGATGCAGAAGGAACGCTCCTCCAGTTGGTGGCAGACGGCATAGCCGAGCGCGCGCATTTTTCCCCAGAAACCAGCGGGGGTGAACCGCAACCAGGCAATCAAGACCGCCAGAAACGTCAGACCAGCCAGGATGATCCAGAGTCGGTCCTTTCTTGGTACTGCTTCTTTCGGGTTTGATGTAATCAAGCAGGTTCTCCCGTCAGATAGGCATGCGCATCCTTCAGTTGTTGGATGATCTGGATGCTTTGCGGGCAGAGCTCCTCGCATTGACCGCATTCCACGCACATATCCGCTCTCTGATCATCTTTAAATTCATTCTGATAGGCGTTTTGACCACGCCTTTGACGATCGTACATGACTGACTCGTTGTAAAGTTTGAAAATGCGGGGAATCTGTACGCCATTTGGACAGGGCATGCAGTATTCGCAATTTGTGCAGGCCACGGGCGCCAGCCCAGACCATGCTTGCTGAACCCGGCTAACCGTCGCGTGATCATCCTCGCTCAGATTTCCAACGCCAGAACGCGAAGCACTCTGGAGGTTCTGCTCCACCTGCTCCATGGTGGACATGCCTGAAAGCAGCAAGGATACTTCCGGCTGGTCCCAAAGCCACTGCAGAGCCCATTCCGCCATTGTCCAGTCGCGCTGGCTCTGGCTAAAAGCTTCAGCGACCTGTGCTGGTGGATCCTGCACCGCCAATTTGCCCCCGCGCAAAGGCTCCATCACGATCACCCCGAGCCCTTTTTCCGCCGCTTCGAGCACACCGCGTTTTCCAGCCTGCTCATCAACATCCATATAGTTGTACTGCAGCTGGCAGAAATCCCAGTTGTCATAGCCATTCAGGATCTTATTGAAGACCTCATAGCGGTCGTGGAATGAGAAGCCCAGGTGGCGGATCTGACCTTCAGCCAACTTCCGTTCAGCCCAATCGAACACTCTGACTTTCAGGTAATTATCCCAATAACCTGCGTTAAGTGCATGCAGCAGGTAAAAATCGATGTGATCTGTTTGAAGTCTTTCAAGCTGCGTTTTGAAAAGTCGTTCCAAATCCTCGTGGGATTTGACCAGCCAGGATGGCATTTTTGTTGCCAAATTGACTTTCTCGCGATAGCCATCCTGCAAAACACGCCCCACAAAGGGCTCACTTTGCTCTGAGTGATAGGTCCAGGCTGTGTCCACATAGTTCAAACCCTGATCGATAGCGTTGCGCAGCATAGCTGTTGCAAGAGGCTCATCAATTTTTCCGCTGTCGCCGTCCACAACAGGCAGGCGCATACAGCCAAAGCCCAAGGCAGATACTTTCAGGCCCGTATTTCCAAAGTTTCGATATTTCATAAGCACTCCTGTTCAATTTCAGATTTATTCTACCCGCTAATTTCATCCAGGTAGTGTTATGAAGTGATTTATCAAAGTTTGATATTGCACTTTGTTTTTTTTAGCGTAAAATCTAAATATGACAGAAAACACCAATCAAATCCACTCACCTGCCCCAATCGAACCCGAACCCATCAAGAAAGGTCCGCCGGATTCACCTCGCTGGGGATGGGCGACCAAGTTGGTTGTCGGGCTTCTGTTAATCGCCGGGCTGCTCGCGTTGATTATCCGCTTTGATGAATACTTTAAGTTGGTGATCACTGCCTTTATCATTTCTTTTTTGCTTCACCCACTCTGCAGACTGCTCAACAAACGCTTGAAGATCTCCTGGCGGGTGGCGAGTGCCATTGTTTACTTCCTGATTGCCGGGCTGACAATCTGGCTGATTACCAGTGCTGGCAGCACCATCATCACACAAGCCCAAAACCTGTTCAAAAGCCTGACGCAAAACGTGGATGGGTTGACCACTTTCCTCGAGTCCTGGTCTAACCGAATTATCGCCATTGGACCCTTTAATTTCACACTGCCCTACCTCGACACGGACATTATTGCCCAGACCCTCACCGAATATCTGCAGCCAGCAGCATCCCAGGCAGGGAAGTTGGTGGGTCTTGTGGGAGGCTTCCTGTTTAACCTCATCATCACCTATATGGTTTCGTTCTTTATTACCTCTGAAACCAATGGCAGCCAAAAGAGATTATTTAACATCAATATCAAAGGCTATGAAAAAGATTTCCGCCGTCTTGGAATGGAAATTTCCAAGATTTTCAATGCCTTTATTCGTGGCGAGTTCACAGTGGTGGCAATAGCGATGATCGTCTACGTTATATTCCTCGGTGTCCTCGGTTTGCCTTACTTCCTCGTTCTGGCAATCATCGCTGGCTTGGGTCGTTTCATACCATACATCGGCGCCTGGATCGGCTGGATCGGTTTCATCATTGGCGCCCTTTTACAGGACCCAACTCCTTACGGTCTTACTAAGCTGATGTACGTGATACTGGTCATATCCATTGCGATGGTGATTGACATGGTACTCGACCATGTGCTCACTCCAAAATTAATGGGTGACACGCTGGAAGTGCATCCGGCTGCAATCATGATCTCCGCGCTGATTGGCGGTCAGATCTTCGGGCTGTTGGGCATCATCCTCGCTGCTCCTACATTTGCGACACTAAAGTTGCTCATGGGCTACGCCACGAAGAAGCTATTCGACCAAGATCCCTGGGAAGGTATGGCGTACTATCGCAAGCCCAAGGAACCAGCGCTGCTGGTTGCCTTGCGCAAATTGGGCAAACGTATCCAAGCCTGGCTTAAACAACCCCTCGGCAAGTTCTCCGCCTGGTTCAAGAAGATCACCACTCCACTGAATACCCGAATAAAGCAAATGGCTGCGAAGGTTAGAGAGCAGGCAGATAAACGGACAAAGCAAAAACCAAAATTAAAAAAATCAAATGATTAAGTAGCAAACCGATTTGATATATGAGATAATTGACTAATAAACCAAGGAGATACTATGGAACACGAAGAACCTGTAACCACAACCATTGCCGAGACCGAGAATTATCTCGCCTGGCGAGCTGACGAACCAGATGGAGAATCAACCTATCATTTGGAACTCAACAATGTAACCCTGCATTTCTTCAAAGAAGAGTGGCAGGAATTCCTGAAATTAGTGGAAATCGTCGTCGACGAAGAACTCTAAGATTCGGAATGGACCAAAAGCCTGCAAATTTCTTTGCAGGCTTTTTTATAGGTTGGTATGCATCCAGAGTAAAGTGCGCGCAAGTGTGAAACCGCTGCTTTCAAAGCCGCTGGCAGCCCTGCCTGCTGGATATTCCAGCGTGAGCGGCTTGCCCGTCCAATTCTCCTGCAGGAATCGAGTCAGCAAAACCCCCACATTCTCGCCTTCATAAGAAGTCTGGGGAGCCGCAACGTAGAGATTGTCGGACCTTAAAGATGTCCGCTGCAGGCTCAAAACAGCCGCCAATTTCTGCCCGGTGATTAAACTATATTGGTGAAGCTCAATCAATTTTCCCCATTTCAATGGGTTCAGCCAAGCCCAGGGCGAGAGATTTCCAAAATCTAAAGCAGAGTACCAACGCGTGGCTGGTGGATAATTGCGCCTGAGCCATTCATTTTGACTCTGCCAATCACCAAACTCCCTGCTGCGCAGTTCATACAAGCTTGGATAACGATAGTGTTGTCTTCGGATCGTGTTTTGTGACGCGTTCATCTTCCAGACATCCAGGCAGTGCTCCGGGCTGAAACCAAGCTGCTGATACATTCCAATCGCAGAGTCGTTATCGCGCTTGACCTGAAGCCAGACCTCGCGCACGCCAACCTGGCGACTAAATTGCAGGGCGTGTGAAGTCAGCGTCTTACCGATCCCTTGACCCCGAAAGGTTGGGGCTACTGCCACATTAGCAAGCAAATGAAGCCGGCGAGTGTTGTGAGTGAAGGGCAAAAGCGATATGTTTCCCACCAGCCGACCGTCAACCTCCCAGACAAAACCCAATGCTGACCCACTCAAAGGTATCCAGCTGGCATGTTTTAGCCTGCGGGCGTTTTCGCGCATCTGAATCAGCACACTTTGCCCGTCTGGATCGTTTTTCAGACCAAAGGCATCCTCGATCAGGTTGGCTACAAGCTCACCGTCGCGTGCCAAATCAAATCTGCGAACTTTACCTTGAGGGCTTTGTTGTGTAAGCATAGACAGGATTGTATCCAAATTGGGTTAAAAAAACAGCCCTCGCAAGGAGGGCTATTATGAGACAAGAGTTATGATTCCTGTGAAGTGGATGAATTTGGGCGGCGCTGCCGGTAGACAATGCGACCGCGATCCAAATCATAAGGCGACATTTCCACCCGCACTAAGTCTCCTAAGAGAATGCGGATGTAATAACGACGCATACGACCGGAGAGATATGCCAACACTTCATGACCGTTATCAAGTCTCACCCGAAATTGCGTTCCAGGGAGAGCCTCAATAATTGTGCCATCTACGGTAATCTTCTCATCTTCTTTAGCCATAAAACCTCACTTCCTGGCTTTTATCAATCGTACGACTTCCGGTAGGAACGACGAACAGCCTTTTTCTTGTCCATTCTGCGCTGCTCGCTTTTGGAAACAAACCATCGTTTGCGGCGCACAGTACTGAGCACACCACTTTTCACGACCTTCTTGCGAAAGCGCTTGAGTAAAGAATCCTGCGATTCATTAGGTCTCAAAGTTACACTTGCCATTGCTATTCACCTCCTTCCGGGCTTAAAATATGCTTAGCGTCTACAGACGCGCGCAAACAGATATTATACACGAAATTACGACGATTACCAAATTTTTGTCAAGCGTCAGGAACATTAGTTCTTTGAGAGAAACAAGCAAGCATAACTGCTAAGCAACACTAAACTCGCTAATCAAAGAAACTTCGCCTCTACGACCAGATGCGCAAAAAGCCTGTCAGGTGCGATGACTGGTATCACGAATCGATTATCTTTGCGCCAACATACCCGAGCCAACCAGTAGCTCCTGGAGCTGCTGGGTAATTTCCTTGCGCCGCTCAGATTGGATGGCTAACTGAAGTTCTTCAAGTAAATCGGAGGTGTTTTCTTTTGCTTCCTCAAGCAGGCGGTAGCGATAGAGATTTTCAGCCGCAATCGCATCCAGGATCAACTGATAGAAGTGAATTGCCAGCAGATGGCTGTCGATTTGCTCCAGCATCACTTCCGGATCGCCTTCAATGATTGGCGGAGGCCAGGGTAGTTGCTCTTGCCCATCTTCATGTCTTTCCTGGGCACTGGCCGGCAGAAGTGTGGTGAAAACCGGGCTGTAATTAGTTCCAACTCTGCGTTTACGGAAAGAAAGGATCTCCACCTTCGCAAACGTACCAGCCTGGAAAGCTGCCGTCCAGCCCCGCAAGAACTGACCAGCCAGGTCATAAGCCGGTTTCGAACCCTGCCCCAAAGTCTCCTGCCCCTCAAAACTAATACCTTCCTGGATCAAAGCGCGCTGGACTCTGACTCCAAACGCCAGCACCTTCGTCGGATTACCATTTTTCTTTTTCAGGCGCGCAGCCGCCAACCTGGCTAAGAGTTTGTTGTACTGACCGCAAATCCCTCGCGAACTGCCTATAACTGCCAAAACCTGCGATTGTTCCACTGGTCGGTAGTCAAAACGCACTTCCGGTTCCTGACTGACCAGTTTATCCCCCACCATTGACCTCACCTGCGCAGCCACCAGGGAGAAGCGCTCGGCGTAATCCCTAAGAGAAGCCTGCCGGTTGAGCGCCATTTGCATGTTGCTCAGCGAAAGCACGCGTAATGAGCCTAAAAGCGGCTCAATGGCTTCCAGGTTCGAGAGCCTGGCTTCTGCGCGTTCCTTGCCTTCAGACATTTGTGCTTTAACCTACCTGGAATTTGTCAAGCGTCCAGATAAAGACCACCGCAGAGCTTTTACCAAGCGGCGCCCCCTCATTTTCCATGTGCGGTTCACAATCAACATGCAATCCATATCCATGGTGAATGGAATCAATCTCGCTGCATGAGTCTGTGATGAGATTTAGAGCTGTCTGTACTTCGCTGCTGCGAACTGCAATATACAGCGTCAATTGACTCTGGCGCAGCATTCCTCCGCGCGTCTCAGAGTAAGTCGCTGTAAAGCCAGCATTGATCAGTGCCGAAAGCACTTCATCACCAAATTTTTTTGGCACGACCGCCATGATCATTTTCATTTCTTTTGCTTCTCTTTCTTATCCCATAGGTCCAAAAAGGCACCTAAAGCCTGGTTCAAATCTGCTTTTGATTCGTCGCTCAGGCTGCGTTCGTGTTTGATGGCATCAATTGACTGGGCAGCATGGTTGTACAAATAGCCAACCATTTCATCCGCAAAAGTGTGTACATTTTCAGGCTTGATCTCGTCCATAAATCCCTGGGTAAGCGCATAGAACTGCACCACCTGATCCTCAAAACGCACTGGCTGATTGGGACCTTGCTGCAGGAGGGCGTTTAACCTCTGCCCGCGTTCAATTTGCTTGCGCGTTGCTTCGTTTACTTCGGTGCCAAACTGGGCAAAACGCGCCACTTCTTCGTACTGTGAGAGCTCCAGTTTTAACGCCTTCACCACGGACTTCATCGCCGGCTCTTGCGCCGCGGAGCCCACGCGCGAGACAGACCTGCCGATATCGATGGCGGGTTTGTTGCCCTTGTTGAATTCATCCGCGTCCAAAACTATTTGCCCATCAGTGATGGAGATCAAATTGGTCACAATATAGCTCGAGATATTCCCCCGCTGCATAGTTGCGATAGGCAATGCCGTAATACTTCCTCCGCCCTTTGCCTCGTTCAAGCGGCATGCGCGCTCAAGCAGACGTGAGTGAAGATAAAAGATATCTCCGGGATAAGCTTCGCGTCCAGGTGGGCGCCGCAGCAATAAACTCATCTCCCGATAAGTGTCCGCATGCTTTGACAGATCATCATAAACAATCAATACGTCCATGCCGTAATCCAACAGGAACTCCGCCATCGTTACTCCCGCGTACGGCGCAAGGTAGCGTAAAGCAGGCGGATCATCAGGACTGGAAACTACCAAGATGGTTTGATTCAGGACTCCACCAGCCTTGAGAATTTCAATTGCACTCAACACAGACGTCTTTTTCTGCCCTATCGAAACGTACACACAGCGGACGTCAGTGCCCTTTTGGCTGAGGATGGCATCCAATGCCAGGGTAGTCTTGCCCACCTGGCGGTCGCCAACAATCAATTCGCGCTGTCCGCGCCCGAGCGGCAGCAACGCGTCGATAATTTTTGTACCGGTGAACAATGGGGTATCCACTGGCGCGCGATCGATCACACCCGGTGCAATGCGTTCCACAGGGCGATATTCAGAAGGTACAATCGTGCGATTTTCATCCAAGGGTCTTCCAAGCGGATCCACCATTCTGCCAAGGAAGGACAGACCCACTGGAATGCTCAGCCGTTTACCTGTTGCTTTAGCCACATCCCCGCCACGAATGCCGGTATCATCGCCTAAAAGGATCACATCCACATGCTTGCGATCAAGATTCAGCACCATTCCCTGCACCCCATTCGGGAAAGTCACCAATTCCTCCAGGAAAACCATCGGCAAACCGCTGAGTGTGGCAATACCGTTGCCAACATGCTGCACGGTACCCACGCTGCGGATGAAGATATGGTGCTTTTGCTTCTCGCTTGCTGCCTGAAGTTCGCTGATGACGTATTCTGCCTTGAGAATCTTCGGACGCGCGGGGATTTTTTCCGCCACGCGCATCTTTACATCATCCAGAAACCCTTCACGGTTTACCAACAGGGGGTCATTGACGCGCAATCGCTCGGCCAGATTAGTCAATCTTTTCTGAGTCGCAAGATATAAGTCACTCATTTTCAGGTTTTGCCAAAGTTTCTAATTTCTGGCCGATTTCATCCCGTAAGGATTCCAGATGAGCACAGATGGTGTTATCCAACACGATGTCTCCGACTCTGGCTCGAATGCCGCTCACAAGCTCGGGTCTGATAGCCACTTGCAGCTCCACTTCCTTATCCGTCAGGGCATTGAAAGTGTTTAGCAGTTTCATTTGCTGTTCGGCAGTGAGCTCACGCGGAACCTCAATCTCTACCGTTGGAATTCTTTCTTCCAAGGATTCGCGGATATTCTGCACCATACGCATATCGTTACGACCCATATTCCAGATGGTGCCTGTCATTTCTTCCATGAGATTTTCGTGAACCTGCGGAGGCACAACTTCCCGGAGGGCATCATTGCTGATGGTGATAACCGCTTCCACCAGGTCATTCTGCAGACGCTTGATATCCACCTCCTGTTCTTTGCGAGCCTCAGCCACAGCCTCCATCATAATGTTCTCGGCTTCCTGGCGGGTCGCTTCCAACAATGCTTTTTGCTGGGCCTGGCTGCCTATGTATGCCTGATCGGTAATTTTTTCAATTTCCTCATCAATGTTGAGCAGGCGCTCGTCGAGTTCTTCCAGGCGCTGTTGAGCATCCATTTGATCGCGCTGCAATGCTGCCCTGAGGGCAGCTTTCTCAATTGCCCGTTCCTCTGCACGCATGGTCATCGGTTTGAAAACCAGGAAGTACAGGATCACCGTCAAAACCAGGAAATTGAGAATCTCCCAGATGATGGTGCTAAGGTCAATATCAAGCATGGCTTAGCCCCCAAAAAAAAGTGTGATCAGTGGGTTGGCAAACAGGATCACCAGCACAACCAACAACACGTAAATCGAAGCTGTTTCGATCAGCGCCATCGAAATCAGCATGGCTGTTCGTAATTGTGGTGCTGCATCCGGCTGGCGCGCCATCCCTTCAATCGCCTTTTCTGCCGCCTTACCCTGCGCCCAGGTTGGGATCATGGTTCCAATCATGATCGCCACACCGGCAACGATAGTAGTAACAACAATGATTAAAACCTCGGGTGTCATATTCTCCATTAGTTATTTCCTTTCTCACTAATTTTGCTTAGTTTGCGTTGTTTTTTCTTCTCAGCATTTTCTGCTTTGATTTTTTGATCTTCTTCATTAATTTCAGCCGCCGATGAGATGAACAGAGCGGCCAACGTTGTCAGCACAAAGGCCTGCAGCACACCTGAGATCATAGAGATCGCGGTCATGGCAATCGGCAGGAAGTATGGCACGATTGAAAAAATAATAGCCACGATCAAATCTCCGCTCAGCACATTACCGAACAAACGCATCGAAAGCGATAGCGTGCGGCTGAACTGCCCAATCAACTCCACCGGGAACATGAAAATAGGGCTGGCAAATTCCTTCAAGTACTTCCAGACGCCCTTTTTAATCATGCCAAAAATATGTACTGACATCACCACAATTAAAGCCAGTCCAAGGGTGGTATTGATATCCCCTGTAGGAGACTTCATGCCCGGAATGATGGAGATTAGGTTGGCAAAAAGCGTGAAGATCATCAGGCTGCCCAGCAGTGGGATGTAAGGATGCAGGTCATCCACATCCATGGCATCATCCAAAATGCTGATTACCATTTCAAGAAGGTATTCCAGCAAATTAGGCTTGAGCAATTTTAAAATCACCACCGTCAATAGGATGATGCCCATGGTGATCCAAGTGTAGAGCACTGTGTCTCGTATGGGCAGGAATCCGAAGAGAGTGAAGACAATGGGGTGTTCAATTACATCCAAAATTAATGCTCCTTTCGTCCTGTCGTTTCGTTCAGGCGCCTGTTATAAATAATCACCTGCACCCAGGTGGCAATTGTAATCACAATCACCATCGCGATAGCTCCAATAGGCTCGGTTTGCAGAGCCAGGTAGAGCAGCAGGGCAATCAGTAAAAAAATGACAAAACGCCGCAGGAAGAGTCCCTTCAGAGTATGCTTCTGGCTTTCCGGCTGAGGTTGGATTTCTTCCACACTCTTGCGCAGCCACTGAAAAGAAAGCACCGACCAGCCTGCCCCAATCAGAATCCAAAAGATGATCCAAATAACTTTCACACCTTCATTTTCCATAACGTTGCTTTCGTCTTCGTTCCTGCTCTTTGATCAATTCCTTCATTCTTTCAAGCTCAGCTGCCTTTTTTTCGTTTTCTTCCTTATTCATGACATAAAATTCATATTTCACATAACGGATCACTGCCGCAATCGCTGTTAATATGCCCACGCCCAACAAAATCAGGGTCAAGCGCGGACTGGAGCCATATTGACGGTCCAGGAAAAAGCCAAGCAAGGGTCCGCCAACAATCGGAATGGCAATTTCCCAGCCGATGGTCGTCGCGCGCAAATCCCGCGCGGAAAACATGCGCCCGCGCCTGGTAATTCTTTGCTCTACCGACGGCTGAACCTGGCTATCCTGGCTTGCGTCGGGGCTTTCGTTTTCTGCCATCGCAGCCTCAATGTGTTGTTAAAATGCTGACCAAGTTGTCGGACAAGGTCAATATTCCTGCTTTAACCGATACGCTTTGATCCTGGTTGTCCTTCCTGTACTTAAGCTCGCCATCACCAGTAGCGGCAATCATCGGTGCATGCCCAGGGCGAATCCCCAACCAGGACCCATCTTTCAGCCGCACCTGCAACCCTTCTATCTGCTTTAATTCTAATCCACCCGAACCCAGGCTGAGCACCTCCACCCTGAGCAGTCTTTCAGAATCAGACTGCTGACTCATCGGCACCCTCCAGGTTAAGCGATTCCTCGACCTCTTCCATTGCTTCGGCTTGCCGCAAAACGTTTGCAATCGTGCCGGTCATATAAAAAGCCTGCTCGGGCACGTCATCATATTTCCCTTCCAGGATTTCTCTAAAGCCGCGTACAGTCTCCTCAATCGGCACAAACACTCCCGGTTTGCCCGAAAAAGCTTCTGCCACGATAAATGGCTGCGTCAGGAAACGCTGCACCCTGCGGGCTCGGATCACAATCTTCTGGTCCTCCAGGGAAAGTTCTTCCATACCAAGGATGGCGATCAGGTCCTGGAGCTCTTCATAGCGCGCCAGGGACGCTCTGACCTGCATAGCGACGTTGTAATGTTCGCTGCCTACGTTCTCAGGAGTCAGCAAATTCGAGCTGGATTGCAGCGGGTCGATCGCCGGGTAGAGCCCCAGTGACACAAGCCGGCGCGAGAGTACCGTGGTGGCATCCAGATGCGAGAAGGTAGCTGCCACTGCCGGATCTGTCACATCGTCAGCGGGGATGTAGACAGCCTGAACAGAAGTGATACTGCCGCTGCTGGTGGAGGTGATGCGTTCCTGGAGCACGCCCATCTCGGATTCGAGCGTGCTCTGATAGCCCATCTCACTCGGTAAGCGCCCCAACAGCGCTGAAACCTCGGAGCCAGCCTGGATAAAGCGATAGATGTTATCGATAAAGATCAGCACTGGGCGGCTTTCTTCGTCACGGAAGTACTCCGCCATTGTGAGGGCGGTGAAAGGGATGCGCATGCGCGCTCCGGGCGGTTCATTCATCTGTCCAAATGCCAGGATGGCTGAATCGATCAAGCCGGAAGCGTTCATTTCCAGCCACATATCGTTACCTTCACGGCTGCGTTCGCCCACACCCGCAAAAAGCACAATGCCGGAGCTCTTGGTGATGGTGTTGTTCATCAATTCCAACATTAGGACGGTCTTGCCAACACCTGCCCCGCCGAACAAGCCCACCTTGCCGCCTTTTGGGTAGGGCGTCAGGAGATCGATAGCTTTGATGCCGGTAACAATCTTTTCGCTTGAGAGCACCTGGTCGCGAATCGCGGGTGGTTTGCGATGGATCGGAGCGAAAGTTTTCGGCTCGAAAGCTCCCCGGCCATCGATCGGCTCACCAAGGATGTTGAAAAGTCGCCCCAGAGTTTCCCTGCCGATGGGAACTGTGATTGGCTCCCCGAGGTCAATGACGGGCATGCCGCGCCGGAGCCCGTCTGTGCTGCCCATGGCGATGGCGCGTACCACATTGGTGCCGACATGTTCTTGGATCTCAAGGATCAGATCGCCGCCTTCTTTGCGCTTGACCAACAAAGCGTTGTATATTGAGGGGAGATCTCCGGATTCGAATTCAACATCAACCACCACACCAACTAAGCGGATGATCACCCCTGGATTTTTGTTTTCAGTATTCTCAGATTGCACAGGCATTCCTATTTCTAACTTGGCACTTGAAAGGTCAGAGCCCTGACCGGTTTAATCACCCCCTTATTATGCCGGAAAAGGTTGTAAAAGTCAAAAATCAACCCTTTGCATCGGAGAGTTTTTGATGCCAGGAGCGATGCGAGCAGCACCTGCCCCTCGCTCAAGGCTCATCAATCATGCGGCAGAAAAATGCAGGCCGGATTGCGCTCCCGCACTAGAAGCGCAGCAGAAGGGCTTCAAACCGGTCTGCAACGCCATAATCCCCCTTAATCTCTCTTCTCGGATAGAATTGCATGCATGGCAAAACTCGGGCAAAAAGCCAAAGACCTGATCATCCTCATAGGCTGCGTTTTGATCATGGCAACCACGATGGGGATCATCATGAATGTGGCAAGCATTTTCTACCCGGTGGTTGCCGCCGACCTGGGTGTCAGCCGGGCAACTTTCGCCTTGACAGGCACCATCACTTCCCTTTCTTCCATGTTTGCGGCCTTATTCTGGGGCTTTCTCTTCACAAAAACCGGCATTCAAAAACCGATGATTGGTGGCATTATCGCTGCGGGCTTATGTTACTTCGGTCTACAGGCAGCCCGAACGCTGCTGCATTTTTATCTGCTGGCGGGGTTAATTGGCTTCTTATTTGGGGGAATCTCGATTATTCCCGTATCCACCATCATCACCCGTCATTTCACCAGAAACACCGGCTCCGCGCTGAGCATCGCCCTGGCTGGCAGCGGCTTGGGACCCATGCTGCTCAACCCACTGATCAACACGCTCATCAACACGCAGAGCTGGCGCACGGGCTACATGCTGCTGGGAATAATCCTTCTGGCAGTAGCACTGCCCTCAGCGTTGATCGTCACCCACCTTGTTAGGGATGAAATCCAGAGCGCTCCTGTGAAAGTTAGTAAATCCGAGCCAAGTGATCAGCCACGCGCCCGTCAACCTGTCTGGTTTCTGGCATTTCTTGCGGCAGCGTTTCTTTCAGGCTTCACCGGAGCAGGCACCCTCTTTAACCTGCCCATCTATATGAACGACCTCGGCTTTTCCGTCGGAAAAATATCGATAGTAGCATCTGCCTATGCCGCTTCGATGATGCTGGGAAAATTCATCCTTGGAATTCTTTATGACAAGGTGGGCACAAAAACAGCCACTCTCATCGCTGGTCTGCTGATGACCCTCACCTGTATTTTTTTGATGTTCATCACATCGTTACCCTTCCTGGTGCTGATGTTGATCACTTTCGGGATCGGAATCGCTATGGGCACTGTTTCGATAACCTGGATGACGAATTACTTTTTTGGAAAGAAGGAATACAGCAAGCGCTTTGGCGGAGTTCAATTCATAAACAGTCTTGGGGTCGCAAGCGGCATTCCCTTTATTGCAATGCTGCTTGAGAAGGCACCCAAGGCCAACCTGACCTGGCTCGCCGTTGCTGGTCTAAGCCTGCTGATGGCAATTTTGTTCATGGCAAGTATCCAGGGCAATCGAAAAACCCGGGAAGCATCAGCGTAGGGCGTAAACAAACTCCTCAACCTTACCTCCGCTGGTACAATTATTCTCAATGAAAAACGTTTCTTCCACCCAAATTACGCTGGAATTAGCCCGCTCACTGATGCCCCCACGGCCGGATGATTCCTTCAAAGGCACCTTTGGCAAGGCGCTGGTGGTGGCTGGTTCGCGCAAATATACGGGCGCGGCTGGGCTGACCATCCAGGCAGCCTTACGCAGCGGCGCAGGATTGGTTTTTGCGGCTATCCCCAAGAGCATCCACACTCCGCTCGCTGCACATATTTCTGAAGCGATTTGGCTCCTGCTGCCAGAGAAAGATGGCGCCATCACCGTGGAGGAAAAGGCGGGCATTCTGTCGGAGGAAAAGGCAGGCCTTTTCCCTACAGAGGGCAAGGATGCCGTCCTGGTGGGTCCGGGTTTGAGCCAGACGGAGGGGTCGCAGGCTTTCCTGCTCGGCTTGCTGGAACACCTGCGCGAAAGTGCACCCGATTTGCCAATTGTGGTCGATGCAGACGCGCTCAACATCCTGAGCCGGCAGGCGGATTGGCACACCCTCTTGCCAAAGCGGGTTGTTCTGACCCCGCATGAGATGGAATTTTCGCGCCTGACCGGGCTCTCGTTGGGTGAGATTCACTCCAATCGGCAAGAGCTTGCCCTCACCTGGGCGCAGGAATGGGGGCAGACCTTAATCCTGAAAGGACCCAACACGCTGATCGCCTCGCCTGGGGGAGAGTGCCGCGGTTTGCCCTTTTCCAACTCGGTCCTGGCGCACGGCGGCTCTGGGGACGTGTTGGCGGGCTTGATCGTTGGCTTGCTCGCGCAAGGACTTCCACCCTTCGACGCCGCCACGCTGGCGGTCTGGCTGCACGCCCGAGCGGCTGAGCTGGCGCTGGCGGAGGTCGGTCATCCCGCCGCCACCCTGCCCTCGGACATCATCCGACACATTGGCAAGGCGATGAGCAGGTTATAGAAATCCGTGTTGCCATAACCCCTGTAAAAAACCCACCCCCTTGGTCCCCACTTCCCTTCCGCTGCGCTACACGGATCTTCGACCTTTCGCTTCGCTGGAGGGGGTGAAGGATCACGAAGAAACTCTTCCAGGTAATTAATTGATTGAAAAAATTGTGGGTTTTCTTTGGTTAAGATCTGAACTGCATTGGAAACACTTTAGTGGACACAGGTGACTGTTGCCGACTCAAACCCCCTCCAGCCCTCTTTTGGCGCAGGTCGAAGATCCTTGTAGCGCAGCGAAAAGGAGACCGGGGGATAGGGGGGTGGGTCTTTAATAGGCGTATAATGGCAAATCAGATTTCAAAGTACGGCTCGTTGTAATTTCGGAACGTTGCGAGATGTTTACACGAGTGTGATTGTTTACAATTTTGTATGGCCATCCACCTCTGTTTACCCAGCGTATACACCGGACCAATGCTGCGGACAGGCACGGGGGCCTGTCCCTACGTGAGAATATATTCAATTTCAACCGGTTCGTGTAGGGGTAACCACCCTGGTTACTCGATATTGTTGAATTACCAGACCAGCATTGCCCTCAAAGGGGATGTGTTTGATGGATAAAAAAAAGTAAACTATCACCTCAAACAAAATGTAAACAATCACTGTCTTGACAGCGAGGACGTTCCTTAAGACTCCAAGCTTACACGCTTGCAATGAACATTGAAAAAATCCTTATTCAACTTTTGAAAACGGTTCCTCCATCCACTATAATTGTGCTATCACATTCACAATAGTAGAAAGGGTGAAATGAAAGCCATTCGCTTGCCTCTTGCCATATTCCTGGCACTCTCACTTTTCCTCAGCCCTGCAGCCTCCCTGGCGCAGGCACCTATCCAAGAAATTATCCAAAGCAAACCCCCAACCGTTGACGGCGTTGTAGACGCCGAATATGGTCCTGTGGTGGCATCTGACCCCGCAGGTGATTCACAAGGTGGAAATCCGGTGGATCTGACCAACCTGTGGGTAACACAGGATGACACTCATTTTTTCCTTGCTTTTGAAGTAAACACAGACATTTCCAACGCAGCTAATAACTGGGGGAAGTATGTCATCTACTTGGACACAACGGGTGACGAAAATGGTGCCACCAATGATGCCTGGGGTAGGGCTGTGACCGTTGCTGGTCCGCATAAACCCGAGTATGCCATCTACACTTGGGTTGATAGCCCGACATACGATGCCAGTTCCACCCAGGTGGTTCATTGGACCGGAACCTCTTGGGATTGGGGTGGCGTCGCAATGGTCGATGCAGCTGCGATTGGAAGCGGCACGACCTCCATTGTTGAATACTCGATCTCCAAATCCAAGATTGGCAATCCTGAAAAACTTTGGGTCGAAGTCTGGTCAACTGGCGGGACTGGAACTGATAACGCTCAGGATACCATCAATTTCCCGGCGGATGACTGGCAGGCAACCGACTGGAACTCACTGGCTATGCTTTCTGTTTCAACGCCAGTTTTGCTGGTAGACGGAGAAATCGACGCTCCGTACGGCAATCCTATCGCCTCCGATTCTGCAGGCGATGGCAATGGAAACGCTGTTATGGACTTGCTGGATCTTTACGTGACAGAAGACGCCAGCCAGTATTACTTTGCTTTCACAGTCAATGCTGATATTTCTGCACCTAATAACTGGGGTAAGTATGCCATTTTTATTGACACGACTAATGATGAAAATGGTGCTACCACAACTGTTTTTAACAGGTCAGTGCTGGTCAATGATCCGCATAAACCAGAATATATTATGTTCAGTTGGGTCAGTGACCCTACCTATAACATTGGCAGCACTCAGTTGGTAGCCTGGAATGGTAGCGAATGGGACTGGACAACAAATCGACCTCTAGACAAAGCTGCTTTAAGTGTGGGTTCCATTTCAACAATTGAGTGGGCTGTACAGAAAATACATTTGGGCAACCCGGAAACCATGTGGCTGGAAGTGTGGGACACTGGTAACAACAATTGGGATAATGCCCAGGACACGATCAATAACCCTGCAGAAGATTGGAACGCTACTGACTGGACCACAACGTCATACTTGGATGTATCCACTCAGTACCCTCCCTCTGGCGAACCGCCCGTAGCAGGGTATGATAATACCGTCTGGTGGGATTATTTAGGTCACAACAGCCGCGACAACATCTACCGCACTCCGGGGGGTCCGGTAACCACCGGCACTCCCGTTATCTTGCGCCTGCGCGCTGCCGCAAACGACCTGACTGAAGCCAAGCTGCGCCTCTATAACGACCGCACCAATGTGCAGAGTATTCTACCGATGTCTGTGGCCTACAGCGACGGCACCTACGACTGGTGGGAAGTTGCCGTCCCCGCTAGCGCCGACTCGACCGTTTACTGGTATCGCTTCATCGTTATCGACGGCACGGATACGGATTACTACGAAGATGACGCCGCCCGAACCATGGGCTGGGGTCAAGCTTTTGACGAAACCCAGGATTATTCCTACCAGTTGACGGTTTACGATCCGGACTTTCAGACACCCGATTGGATCAAAAACGCGATTGTTTACCAGGTCTTCCCTGATCGCTTCCGCGACGGCGACCCCACCAACAACAAGCCTGCCGGCACTTTCTTCTATGGCGAAGAGGGCGGCACGGTCTATCGCTCGTTGGACGCTGAAGAGAATTGGAACACAGTCATCTGCGACCCGCGCGGAACTGATGACTGCACTGGTACGTACAGCAAGAATTTTTACGGCGGAGACCTGGCAGGTTTGACTGAAAAATTGGATTATCTGCAAAGCTTAGGTGTCAACACCATCTATCTCAACCCGATCTTCGCTTCGCCCTCTAATCACGGCTACGACACCACGGACTACCTGAGCATCAACGAGATGTTCGGTGGTCTATCAGATTATCTTGACTTAATTGTAGGATTGGATTTGCGCGGAATGCGCCTGATCGTAGATGGTGTGTTTAACCACGTTTCGTCTGACTCGAAATATCTTGACCGCTACAGTCGCTACGATGAAGTCGGCGCTTGCGAAAGCCACACTTCTATCTACCGCGACTGGTTCTACTTCACCGATGTGCCCGCCGGCACCGGTCCCTGCGTGGGTTCGAACGGAACCCCCGGCGGCGCGAATTACGAATCCTGGTGGGGTTACGACTCCCTGCCCAAGCTCAATTCCAGCAATCCGGAAGTGAGAGCCTGGATCTGGGACAACCAGGACAACCCTGAAACAACCGTGGCAGGTCACTGGATGCTCACCGCAGATGGCTGGCGCCTGGATGTCGCCGGCGATGTGGACCCCGGTACGCTTAATGACACAAGCAACGATTACTGGGAAGGCTTCCGCGATACGGTACATTCTGTCAACCCCAATGGTTACATAACAGGTGAAGAGTGGGGGATTGCCAACAGCTGGCTGCTGGGCGGCGAGTGGGACGCGGTCATGAACTATCAGTTCAGCTCGGCAGTGCTCTCGCTCTGGCGCGACAGTACCTTCACCGATAACGACCATAACGCTGGTTCTTCGGCAGGCGAATTGGCACCACTCAGCATGAGCCAGTTCGACGAGCGCATTCTCAACCTGCAGGAACGCTACGCCCCCGAAGCCTTTTATGCCATGATGAACCTCTTCGGCAGTCATGACACCAACCGCGCTTTGTTCATGCTGGACGAGAACACCAACACCCTCTCACCTGCTGATTACCGAAATCCGGACTATGATTGGGCTCCTGCAATCGAAAAACTCAAAGGCGCGGCTCTGGTGCAGATGACCATGCCCGGTGCACCCACCATCTACTACGGCGACGAAGTCGGTCTGGTGGGTCCGGTTGCCAAGGATGGCAGTAACGTCTGGCAGGATGATCCCTACAACCGTCAGCCTTACCCCTGGCTGGATGAGAGCGGCACGCCCTATTACACGCATTTGCAGACTCAAGCAGCACAAGACGAGCTTTATGATTATTACGCCACCCTGACCACCGCCCGAAACGACAATATTGCACTGAGAACGGGTGACTATCAAACCCTTCTGGTGGATAACGAGAATGCGCTCTACGCTTATGGCAGACATGTACCCGAGTATGGGCTTGCTATTGTGGTCATCAACCGCGGAAGCAGCCAACAACAAGTCTCGCTGGATGTAGATGGTTACCTGCCCTACCAGACAAGCTTAACCGATGTGCTGAGCACTAACACTTACATTATCAACAACTCCGGTATGGTGGAAGATATTGTTGTACCAGCTAACAGCGGTGCTGTGCTTGTTTCAACAGGATTTATCGCTGCGCCGCCTGACCCAGTAATTGATTTAGAGGTTACCAACACAGGGGCGGACACAGTCGACCTTGCCTGGACTGCAGCTGTAAGTGCCGACGCCTACCTGGTTTACCGCAGTCACCTCTCTGGAGGCGGATATGAACTGCTGGGCGAAACGGGTGCAACAACCTTTACAGATACTGGTCTGACACCTGGACAACGTGTTTATTACATCGTGGTGTCAAGAAGTACCATCTCGGGATTGAGAAGCGAACCTTCGAACGAAGTCACTGCTCTCCCCGCCTATACTATCGGCTGGGCGAATCTGCAGTATCCTGCTTCAATTTCCCACACCATTGGCACTACCCCAACAGAAAACATTTACGGTCAGGTTTGGATTGACGGCGTGACCTCTTTGCCTGGCGCCACACCCGGTTTATGGGCACAAGTGGGTTTTGGTCCTAGTGGTGTCAATCCAGACGAAAACCCAGATTGGATCTGGTTTGACGCAAGTTTTAACGCTGATACTGGAAATAACGATGAGTTTGTGGGTACATTATTGCCAGAAACCACCGGCAACTTTGACTATGCCTATCGTTACTCGACCGATTTAGGGACCACTTGGCTCTACGCTGATTTGAATGGTTCCCCACCTTATGAACCTGTTCAAGCTGGCAGCCTGTTTGTTTCCGCTTCTTCAGATCTCACTCCTCCATCCGCCCCAGTTCTGGAAGTTGCTGACTGGAGCGCGTCTTCCATCTCGCTGAGCTGGACGGCTTCTACGGATAATGAGGCGGTTTATGCCTATGACCTTTATCGATCCACTGACGGGATCAGCTTCAGCAAGATTGACCGGGTTTTAGAACCCACACTGACCTATACTGATACGACCGTGGTGACTGATGAGCTCTACTATTACTACGTGATTGCGCTGGATACCAGTTTCAACCCCAGTGTACCTTCTAATGTGGTTTCTCAAACCGCTGAAGCCAAATTGGTAGCGGTGACTTTCGAAATAACCGTACCTGAATGGACGCCCGGCACGGTTTACATTGTAGGCAGTCATCAAGCTGTTGGCGACTGGAACCCTGGCGCAGTGGCAATGACTAAGATCAGTGACACGTTGTGGACCTACACTGTCGATATCCTGGACGGAACCGCGTTTGAGTTCAAATTCGCCCGAGGGAACTGGGACACGGTCATGAAAGGCGCGGACGGCAATGAAGAACTTGCCAACCTTCCAATCACAGTCAACTACGGCACAGACGGCACCCACCTTTATGAGTACACCGTGCTCAACTGGCGCGACCCGATCGTGCTGGACACATCCCCGGCAAATGACGCAACGGATGTGCCGGTTGATGCGTCGATTGTGGTCACCTGGAGCCAGGCAATGGCAGCCACTGCCTGCCCGGCAGTCTGGGTTGAGCCAAATCCCGCCAATCTGATTCCAGCAACCTGCAATTTTGACCCTCTGACCAACGAAATGACCATTACTCCGACAGACAATTTGCCGTGGGGAGCAGATATTTCAGTCGGCCTATCTGGATTGGTGGACGCTGGTGGGGATGCCCAACAGGTCAGTTTTCCATTGACTTTCACGACCATATTCTTAAAAGTTTTCCTGCCACTGATTTTGCGCTAACCCAATATGAAGTTTTACCAAAATAAGGCTGACCAAAAGTCAGCCTTATTTTTTCTCAACTTATCAATCAAAACAATCTGCGTAGGGTGGCTTGGCAATCGCAAAGTAAAGGTTGGTATGGCTTCAATGACGCCATACTCTTCGAGCACGATGACACACCCTACGACAGCTAAAAAGTTTACCTGCTGCTGATTTTGCGCTAACCCAGTATGAAGTTTTACCAAAATCAGGCTGACAAATGTCAGCCTGATTTTATTGGTTTTATCAGTAAGAATTAGATTTCCCGCGTTTCGTCTACTGCTCGAAACTGGTGACCTCAAAGTACTTCTGCGCGTGCTTGCAGGCCGGGCAGACCTTGGGGGCTTCTTCTCCCTCGTGGATATAACCGCAGTTGCGGCACTTCCAATAGACCTTGTGATCGCGCTTGAAGTACTTGCCGTCCTTAACCACATCTGCCAGAGCTTTGTAGCGCAGGTAGTGCTGCTCTTCCACTTCAGCAATCTCAGTGAAGGATTCAGCAATCTTGTCGTAACCCTCTTCCTTGGCAACTTCAGCAGCGTTTTTGTAGAGCAGGGTAAATTCCTCGTGCTCCCCGGCAGCAGCGGCTTCAAGATTTTCCCAGGTGGAGCCTACCGATGCAGGATAGTCGGCATCGACATGAATGATCACTGCGCCAAGGTGGCGGATGATGTGATCATAAAAAACCTTGGCATGCTCAGCTTCATTGTCAGCTGTTTCAGTGAATATCGCTGCCACATGCAGCAGACCTTCTTTTTCGGCGACTTCAGTGTAAAACGAGTAGCGATTGCGGGCTTGTGACTCACCGGCAAACGAGTTTACAAGATTTTGATATGTTTTTGAGTCCTTGAATTCCATTTTTTCCTCTTCCTTTTAATTGGTAACGTGAATTTTACCATTTCCAGCCGAATTATCTGCCTGACTGCTGATGAGCTCGAAAAATTACAGTACAGACTCCCCCAAAAAAGGAGGATGTGAACATATACGCGAAACTCTTCCGGGGCTTTTCGATTGGTCCGCCCTCCTCAAGAATGAATCCCCCCCAACTACAATATCAAGGTGACGCCCTTATCGGTCAGCATCAGCTTGACCTTGTCCTTTAACGAGACTTCCACCATTTCTCTGCTGCACAAACAGGTAAATTTACTCTTGGAGAATAAAGATTGAGAAGCAGCTCTTCGAGGAATTTTGTTTTTCAGCATTTTTTCTATAGAATATGAGTGAGGAAACTATGTTTGAAGTCAAAGGCAACTACGGCACAGCAAAAGTCTTCTCTGAAATCCGCGATGAGAAGGCGGTCGAGCAGATCCAGGTCCTGATGGATCAGCCTTTCGTTGAAGGATCCAAAGTCAGGATCATGCCGGATTATCACTGGGGAGCTGGCTGTACGATCGGTTTTACGGCTGTCTTGCGGGATTACGTTGTGCCAAATCTGGTTGGGGTGGATATCGGTTGCGGCATGTACGTGGAAAGCCTTGGCAAGCGGGACTTCGATCTCAAATCTTTTGATCGATTGGTCCATGAGATTCCCGCTGGCTTCAATTCCTGGAAGCAACCTGTAGAAAGCGCTGCTTTCATGCGCGAATTGTTGTGTTTCGATGAGATCAAAACATCGGTCATCGATAAGCAGGTTGGCACGCTCGGCGGAGGCAATCACTTCATAGAACTGGACATTGACGAAATGACCGGCGAAATCTTCCTGGTGATCCACTCCGGAAGCCGCAATGTGGGAAAACAGGTGGCGGATTACTACCAAAATTTATCCGGAATATCCTGCAAAGCCGATGTTCCAAGGCAGTTGAAATACCTGAAAGCTGAGCCAGCACAAAGATACCTGCACGATATGCGTTTGTGCCAGGAATATGCCAGTCTGAATCGCCAGACCATGGGCAAATACATTAGCCAACGCTTCGGTGTGGGAGGGGCAAGCTTTCAGACCATCCATAACTATATTAACGCGTCGGATAATATCATCCGCAAAGGGGCGGTCTCGGCAAGAAAAGGGGAAAAGTTGATCATCCCGTTGAACATGCGCGATGGCTCGCTGGTTTGCGTAGGGAAAGGGAACATTGATTGGAACAATTCCGCGCCCCACGGCGCAGGGCGCCAATATGGCAGAAAAGAGGCCCTGCGAATCTTGAACCTGCAGGACTTTCAGGCATCCATGAGAAACGTCTTTTCGACAACTATCGGTCGTGAAACCCTCGACGAAGCCCCAAAGGCGTACAAACCAACTGCAGAAATCGTCAAAGCGATCCAGGATACGGTCGTGATCGAAACGCACATCAAACCGATTTACAACTTTAAAGCCGGACGGGAATAGCCAGGAGATGTGTTTAGTCCCATAATCAAAGATCTGATCAGCATAACTGATCAGATCTTAATATTGTGCCCATCTGCTTCTCAGAATGAGAACAAATGATCAGGCTGTCGATTTGATGTGCATCACTGGCACTGCATTTGCGCGGCTTGAATCAAGGAAGGCAAAACCCGATATCAGCGCTTCTTCTCGTTGACTGGCAGCTCGCCCAGCAAGAGCGTGGGTGTGATGCCTTTATCGGTCAGGATGACCTTGGCGTTATCTTTCAGCGAGGTTTCCACCATTTCAATCTGCTTCAAGGCTTGGGCATTGCCGACAAAGTATTTCTCAGCCGACTCATTAACCAGCTTGATCGCCTCAGCGCGCCCCTCAGCAACCTTGATGGCTGCCTCGCGTTCGCCTTCAGCCCGCTGGATTGCGGCCAGTTTCTGCTGCTCAGCCGCCTCAAACTCACCTGTTGCCAGAAGCCTCATCGAGCGGCGCTCTTGCTCGGCGGTTTTCTGCTTGTGCATGGCTTTTTTGATGTCTTCAGGCGGGTCGATCAGGCGGATTTCCACCTTGCTTACCGTCAAGCCCCATTCCACCGCAAAGTTGCCTAAAATGCCTTTCAGATTAGTTGCGATTTTCTCCCTGGCAACCAGGCTCTCGTCCAGGGTGAGGTCGCCAAACTCCTGGCGCAGATTGGTCATTGCCAGTTGGATCACAGCCCGTTTCCAATCATCAATGTTGTAGAAAGTGCGTTTGATGGCGTCTTCATCTGTAGCTGGTCTCACCCACATGACGCCGTCAACCGAGATTTCGACATTATCCTTGGTAATAACGGATTGGGGCATGATGTCCATGGTATGCTCGCGGATATCGCGAACGCGCACCAACTGCACAAACGGCACCTGCACACCCAAGCCAGGAAGCACAAAGCGGGTATATTTACCCAGGGTTTCCTGGATGCCCCGTTCGTAGGGTCGTAAGGTAAAAAGGGGGGTTACGATAGTTCTCATGCTTGCTCCTAAATCTCAAACCTAATGTTTTGTAACTTTTCAGACTACTTTCAGAATTCTTGTGTGCTTGTGTAGTTTATATCCTAAGAATAGCAGACCTGTTTAATGAAGTCAAACGGTTTTATGCTACAAACACCCATAACACCAGCGACTGGCGGCAAAAATCAAGCCCATGACTCTGATTGGGTCGCCTGAATCTAAACGACCGTTGCCAGGAGCGCTTTGTTCATCCGAAACGAAGCAAAGGATCTGATCGCGAATAAAGCGAAACTCCGAAAGCAATAGCTCCCAATGAAAGGATATGTCAGCCGTAGGGCGGGATTGAAAGCACTATGCCAGCCTCAATACGGGATCTTCACCGTGCTTTCAATCCGCCGCAACCCAAGCATATTGGAGGATTGTGGACCGGTTTTGGACCGAGAGGACGATCGCCAACAGGTCATCAATCACACCCTACAATTATTAAATAGATCCTACATAGAATGACAAGAACAATTAAGTTGCACATTTCAACCCGTCACACCTGGAGACAAAAGAGAGATCGCCACGGTCGCTTACGCTCCCTCGCGATGACAAAGGTAGATGTTAGCCCTCGTAGGTCGGAATGAGCCTCAGTTGCTCACTTCGACAACGCGTTGAGAATTTCTTTGTCATCCTGAACGAAGTGAAGGATCTGGTCTTCTGTTATTAAACTCTTCGCAAAAGGAGCTCAGAATGACAGGAAAGGTCGGAATTAAGAACGCATATTCTTCGTTCACGATGAGCCAAGCTACCACCAATCCGCGGCTTTATCTGGTGGGTTGGCTTTTAATCGCTTGCTTAACCCTAAACTCTCCCACGCCAACCCACCCTACACGGCCTCTGTGTTCCTGAGCGAAGCGAAGGATCTAATCTCTACCAATAAGATTCTTCGCAAAAAAGCTCAGAATGACAGGAAAGGTCGGAATTAAGAACGCATATTCTTCGTTCACGATGAGCCAAGCTGCCACCAATCCGCGGCTTTATCTGGTGGGTTGGCTTTTAATCGCTTGCCTAACCCTAAACTCTCCCACGCCAACCCACCCTACACGGCCTCTGTGTTCCTGAGCGAAGCATAGGATCTAATCTCTACCAATAAGATTCTTCGCAAAAAAGCTCAGAATGACAGGAAATCACGGCAAAGCCATCCCCATGGCTACCAGCTTTATCCCTTGATGAGGGTAAAGAACTGATCGCGCACTTTGAACTTGCCATTAGCTGCAACGACTTTCTCGAGATATTCCTCCGAGACATCCACCGTTGTGCGGTGATTTTGAATGTAGATTCTTCCCAAAGAAGCGCCCGGTATCCCCGCCGTACCGGCGATCGACGCAACCACATCTGCCGGACGCAAACCATCCACCTTGCCGAGCCCCATCTCCAGGCGGATCATGCCGGCTTCATCGCTTTGTTTTCCGCGGATGCTGGCGCGCGGCTTGGCGCGGCCCTCAGATTCTCGCGATCTGCGCACACTCACCCCATCCCGACTGCCGCGTTCGGAGCGTTCAGAGCGCTCGCCGCGAGCGCGCCGCTCAGGACGAACAGCCTTCTCAGGCAGGGGGCTGATCTCGGGGATGGGGCGCTGCTTCTCTTCTGCCCGGGCTACCTTGAGCGCCGCTGCAGCCATGTCAATCGGGTCCACCCCACTGGCAACCAGCGCCTCAACAAGGGCGCGCTCTTCCTTAGCGCGGCCGCGTTTGAGCCAGGTTTCGATCTTTTCCAGCAGGCTGTCCAGACGTTTCGCCTGGATCTCCTCAATGGTTGGGACAGTCGCTTCCAGCATTTCCTGGTGGGTGAACTGTTCGATCCTTCGCACCTGGCGTCTTTCGGACGGTCTGGCGAAGGAGATAGCGATGCCAGTCCTGCCGGCTCTGCCGGTGCGGCCGATCCGGTGCACAAAGGTTTCAGTTTCTTCTGGCAGGTCATAGTTGAAGACATGCGTGATCCCTTCCACATCCAATCCGCGGGCGGCCACATCGGTTGCCACCAAGACCTTTACCTGTCCAGATCTGAAACGTGACATGGTGTGCTCGCGGGCTTCCTGGCTCAGGTCTCCCGAAAGTGCTTCGGAGGGGTAACCGCGCAGGTTGAGTTCATTGACAAGCTCACCAGTTCGCACGCGTGTGCGGGTGAAAATCAAAGCCGTGGTGATGTCTTCCATTTCAAAAAGCCGTGTCAGCACCGCCAGTTTGTCGTGTTCGTTTACGTAGTAAACGCGCTGCTCCGTCGCTGCTACGGTAACCTGTCCGGCCTGGATTGCAATCGTTTTGGGATTGCGCAGATATTTACGAGCCAGTTCGCGGATCCTGGGAGGGAGGGTTGCCGAGAAGAGCGTCGTCTGACGTTCATCCGGCGTGGCAGCCAGGATCGCCTCAACATCTTCCACGAAACCCATCGAGAGCATTTCGTCCGCTTCATCCAGCACGACGGTGTGCACTTCAGTCAGGTCCAGGCGGCCACGTTTGATCAGGTCCAGGATTCGACCCGGCGTGCCCACCACCACCTGCACCCCGCGGCGCAGCTGGTTTAACTGCTGGCTGTAGGACGTGCCGCCATATACGGTCAGGACGTTCACGTGCATGAACTGACCAAGCGACTGGATCATCTCCGTCACCTGTAGAGCCAGTTCGCGGGTGGGAGCGACCACCAGTGCCTGAGGCAGATATTGCTCCGGGTCGATGCGGTTGAGGATGGGGAGGGCGAAGGCAGCCGTTTTGCCGGTGCCGGTTTGAGCCTGCCCGGTGACATCGCAGCCTTCCTGCATCAGGGGGATGATCCCAGCCTGGATGGGGGTGGACTGGGTGTAGCCCAGCGCGGTGATAGCCTGCACCAGTTCGGGGCGCAGCTTAAAATCTTCAAATTGTACGGTCATCAAAACTCCAGTTTCCTAGTACGAGCAGGCGCAGGCAAGCACATGCTGGTGGCATGCTCAGCGCTGCTCATTATTCATTTTTTACTCAGGGGGATGTCTTGATTATTCCGTACTGTTATCTGCAATGCGCTTTGCCTCGCGGCTCGGCGCTCCCTAACAAAACCAGCCATGTTTTGGAACGTCCAAAACCTACACCCAAAATAAAAGTTCTCACGCGAGAACTTCTGAAGTATATCACTGATTGTCTTGAGCGGGACTAG
>DDWY01000027.1 GCA_002347705.1 Anaerolineaceae bacterium UBA2274
TTTTATTGCTCGAATTCCTCGACCAATTTGCTTGGTTAAGGAATCTCAATGGGATTTTCAGTGTGATGCAATGGGCAGGTGTTTTGACCTTACTGGCTGGAGGGGTACTTTTGTCGCTGCAGACCAGGATAAACCGGGTAATGGCATATCTGATCCTGATCGAGACGGGCTATTCGGTCCTGGCAATTGGCTTAATCAACCAGGGTGGAGGCAACGCCCTGGCTCTCAGCTTTATTCCCCGGGTTCTTGCCTACTGGCAGTGGTCCTACACACTCAGCTCCGTACAGCAGATTGCGCCAGAAATCGACGGAAGTTTTTCATCGCTCAGCGGTCTTTTCTCCAGGCTGCCATTCCACAGCATGTCCTTGATCATCAGTTTGCTTAGTCTGCTCGGTCTGCCTGCCCTTGGGCTCTTCCCTGCCAAACGCATGCTCTGGAATAGTATCGCTAATCTCACCTTCCGATATACCCCTCTGATCGCGCTGGCAGTGGCAGGCATGGCGCTTTTCATCCTCCGCATGATGCATACCCTGCTCACTCACGACCCCGAGACACCACCCCCTGCTCTCCTTATCGCCAACGAAGAATCTCTTTTGCAAATTTTGATCCTTTGCTTTTTTACCTTACTTTCCTTGCTCATGGGAATTTTACCGCACATATTCCTCAACCCGTTTTTAGGCCTGCTTGAGCCCTTCATCCACCTCTTGCCGCTTGGTTAGGATGACAGAACCGGTAAACATTGTATAATCACAGCAGCATTAGCTACGAGGTGATATATGGACGACTATTCTGGATTTGAACAACTTGAGAAGCGTGTCGAATGGCTCGATAACGAGAGGCGCAACGATAAGACCAATTTGGCCTCGTTGCAAAACCGCCTGACCATGCTGGAAGGCGAAAACCTCAACCTGCGCAAACAGATCAAAGAGCTTGAGTTGCTGATCACGAAAAATGCAAACCTAATTGCAAACGTAGAGAAATACGATAATCGCATTGACCGACTAAATATTGACCTGACCAAGCAAATCCGTGATGTCAACGAACGGGCAGAGCTCAATCTGAACGAAGCCACCAAACGCACAAAACTCGAGATTGAGGCAACGCGGAAATCTGTTGCGGAAATCTTCCAGTTCACCGAAGAGTTGGAGCCAATCCGAAATGAATTGCGCACCAACAAAGTTGAAGATGCACGCCTTTCCCGCTTGATCGAAGAACTCAAAGTGAAAATCCAAGAAGTGAGCCGCTTCGACGAGGACTACCGCCGCTCATTAAACTTACTGGAGGAAAACCGCCGCCAGGAAGCCAAGCGTCTGACGGATCTGCAAGGGGAAGTAGCTTCATTACGCAAGCGCCTGGAGGAAACCCGCAGCCGTTTCGACAGCTTCAGCGACAGCTTCCGCACTCTGGACACCCGCATCACAGAATTGCAAACTTTTGAGAAAGATCGCAAACAAGCCCAATCCGTTTTTATCGAGAAAATCAACAATTCACTGGTTGAGAAGGACAGAACATTTGCCGCCTGGGAAAAGCGCTTTGTTGAAATCGACAAAGTAAACCTCAATTTGAATCAACAAATGGAAGGTCTAGAAGCCGCCCGCCAGGCAGTCAGCAAAGCACTTGGCAACGTGGACGAAGTAACACAACGTTTCGAGCGCCGCATCAATGAAGTGAGCGAATTCCAGAGATTGAACGATGAGCGCTTCCGCCAGGAATGGACGAGCTTCAAGTCCGACGACGTTAAACGTTGGGCAAATTTCATGCTCTCCCAGGAAGAACAAACTCGCGAAAATGTGCAGCAGTTCAAAGATCTGGCTGCCCAATTACATGAACTCGATGATCTGACCTCCTCTTTGCGCGACCAGCTTGAAGCCCTCAGCAGGAGCACGACCAGCCACCTGCGATCTATCCTGGTAGCTTACCAGGATTCAATCCAGGAAATTTCACCCTTACTGGATAAGAAGATTAGCTGATTATGCACATTGTCGGTACTGCCGGGCATGTTGACCACGGGAAATCAACCCTGATCTCTGCCTTAACCGGCACTAATCCGGACCGTCTTAAAGAAGAAATCGAACGCGAGATGACCATCGATCTTGGTTTCGCGTCCCTGGCGCTGCCGGGAGGCGAAACGATCGGCATCATCGACGTGCCTGGGCATCGCGATTTCGTCGGCAATATGCTCTCTGGCATCGGCGGAATTGATGCGGTTCTGCTGGTGATCGCAGCAAACGAAGGCGTCAGTGCCCAGACGCGTGAACACCTCGCAATTCTGGATTTATTAGAAATATCACGCGGGTTGATCGTCCTCACCAAGTGTGACCTGGTCACGGACCGTGAATGGCTGGAATTAGTGGAGCTTGAAGCCCAGGAAGTGGTGGAAGGCACCAGCCTGGAGAACGCCCAGGTTGTGCGCGTATCAGCCCAAACGGGGGAGGGTCTGGACGAGCTTAAGCTCAAACTTGCCGAATTATTAACTGAAATTCCCCAAAAACGCGATCTCAACCGTCCGCGTCTGCCTGTGGACCGTGTCTTTACCCTTTCAGGATTTGGCACAGTTGTAACAGGCACCCTGCTGGATGGCAGCTTCTCGCTGGGAGATGAAGTAATTTGCCTGCCTGGCGGTAAGACCGGCCGAATCCGCGGCTTGCAGAACCACAATCGCAAACTGCAAAAAGTCAGCCCCGGTTACAGGACTGCCATCAACCTCAACAACCTCTCAAAAGAGGATATCGATCGCGGGGACGTGATTGCCCTGCCTGCCACCTACAAACCCACCACTCGCCTTGATGCCTCAATCCGGCTGATACGGGATGCTACTACAGAATTAAAACACAACATGAGCCTCAAGGTCTTCGCCGGAGCAAGCGAAACTTTGGCACGGGTGCGTCTGCTGGGCGTGGAAGCCCTGAAGCCTGGCGAGGAAGGTTTCGTGCAGCTTGAACTGGAGGAACCCTTGGTTGCCATCCGCGGCGATCATTACGTGCTGCGGCTGCCCTCCCCTGCTGCCACCATTGGCGGAGGCGTCATCCTCGATGCTCAGCCTACCCGCCGTTATCGCCGCTTCGACGAGGTGACCCTCACCCGCCTGGAGCAGTTGCGCGTCGGTAAACGCGCGGACCTGGTCATGCAAGCACTCAATCGTCTGAACGTCTCCAATCTCGCCGCGCTCACCTCCCACACATCGCTTTCCGCGGCCGAACTCGAAAACCAGTTAACTGAACTCGAAGATGCTGGCGAGGTTATTTTCCTCAGCAAGCACCCCAACCCTGCCAAAACACAATTAATTTCCACTCAAAACTTGCAGTCGATCGGCACACGCATTCTGGGCACTCTCGATGAATTCCACCAGAAATTTCCCCTCAAGGCAGGCATCAGCCGGGAGCAGTTGAAATCTATTCTGAAACTGACCCAGGAGCAATTCGACCTGGTTTTAGGCTTACTAAACCAGCAAGGCAAACTGGTGGAGCGGGGCACACTGGTTTGGGCAGCCAGCCATTCCATCCTTCTCACACCTCAGCAGGAATCCCAGGCCGCCAACCTACTTGTAAAATTTACACAGTCTCCCTACTCACCACCAGATGTTACTGAAGCTGAAGCAGAGCTTGGGCTTGACGTTTTGGAAGGCTTGATCGCGACCAACAGGCTAATTCGCGTCTCAGATGCGGTGCTCTTTTTGCCCGACACAATCGAATCGATGAAATCCTGGGTCCAGAAGGCAATCCAAGCTAACGGAAGCGTGTCGCTGGCACAATTCCGGGATCATTTTCAAACAAGTCGCAAATATGCCGCTGCTTTTCTGGAATATCTCGACTCGATTGGTTATACTTTAAGGAAAGGGGACGTGCGCGTCCTGAGAACAATAAAAACCTAAAAAAGGAGAGAATATGGGTTTCAAAGTTTTGATCACAGACGGTTTGGAAAAGGAAGGCAAAGATCTTATCAATGCCGTTGGCGAAGCAGTGGATAAGAAGGGCATCGAGCCCGCCGAATTATTGCAAATCATCGGGGAATACGACGGTTTGATCGTCCGTGGACGAACCAAAGTTACCAAAGAAGTTTTTGAAGCTGCAAAAAACCTTAAGGTAGTGGGTCGCGCGGGTGTGGGTGTGGACAACATCGACCTCGAAGCGGCAAAAGCCCACGGTGTGACCGTTGTAAATGCTCCCACTGCCACAACTATCGCAGTTGCTGAGCTGGGTTTTGGCATGATGCTGGCACTGGTGCGCGATATCCCTCGTACCGATAATGCAATGAAGCATGACCAATGGACTAAAAAAGACTACAAGGGACATGAATTAAATGGCAAAACCCTCGGCATTGTCGGTTACGGCAACATCGGCAGCAGGATCAGCAAATATGCACAGGCGCTGGGCATGAAGGTCCTCTGCTACGATCCCATTCGCAACATAGACGAAATGCGCGCTACCGGTGCGGACCCGGTCCAGCTGGAAGAAATCTACGCAAAGGCTGACATCATCACTTTCCACGTCCCTTTGATCCCTGAAACAAAACACATGGTCAATGACGAAACCTTTGCCAAAATGAAAGATGGCGTTCTGCTCGTCAACGTTGCCCGCGGCGGCATTATCGAGGAAGCCGCACTCCTGCGCGCTTTGGAAAGTGGAAAAGTGGCTGGTGCAGCTCTGGACGTCTACGAGAAGGAACCCCCAGTGGATTGGACCCTTGCGGAACATCCAAAAATCATTGCGGTACCGCATGTTGGCGGTCAGACCGAGGAAGCCCAGATCCGCGTTGCTGGTGATATTGCCAGCGAAGTCATGAACGTCCTGCAGGGTAATCCCTTGCGCTGGAAAATCTGCTAATTCACTGAGGAACCACCACGATTTCAACGAATCACAGAATAATCAAAACGGGTCCCCGCAGGGACCTGTTTCCTATCATCTTGGGTTGAGCCAACTATACCTCGCCCTTGGGGAAGGCACCCCAGTCTGAGTTTTCTCTCCAACGAGATCAACATTTTTCTCAGATACTGAATCCCAATTAATTCACCCCCTCCAACGTAGCGAAAAGGTGAAGGCGGTCACACCTAAACCCCCTCCAGCGCAGCGATGGGAGGGGGGGCTAGGGGGGTGGGTCATTTTGGATCAAACGCGTATCAATTATTGATATCCTATCTGAGTTTTCTCTCCAACGGGATCAACCATGGCATTTTTCTCGGATACTGAATCCCAGCTAATGGCACACCCTCCAGCCGAGGAACGAGGCGAAGGGAGGGGGATTGAGGGGCGAAGTCCCCAACCCCCTCCAGCGAAGCGGTGGTCGAAGATCCGTGTAGCGCAGCGAAAGGGAAGTGGGGGTAAGGGGGGTGGGTCATTCTCTGTGCTACTTTGTTAACAGCAGTGGTAAAAACAAGTCTCTCACGTGACTTGTATTACTTAATTTTGTATCGTCGGCGTCGGATAAATGATCTCTTGCGCAGGCGTGCCGACGGGCGTGGGCGTGGGGATGGGAGTCTCACCGGATGAGTCGTGCACGTACACCCAGTCGCCCAGCTTTGCCCAGTTGAAAAGCCAATGCGCGTCGCCAGGGAACATGTTCACACAGCCGTGCGACTGTGTAAACCCCAATGATGCCGGCCAATAAATGCCATGAATTGCCTGGGCATGGTTGTAATACATCGTCCAGGGAACACCTTCCAGTGAATAAAAGTCAGAGCGATCGCTGGTGTAGGAACCTTGCATCAGTTCAAGCTCCCGTTTTTCGTAAATGTAATACAGCCCGGGGTCAGAATAAAGTTCGCCTGAACCAGTTGCCACCAAAGCCGCAAACACCAGCCGCTCATCCTCGTAAGCTGCCAGGGTCTGGTTATAAAGGTCGATGCTGATCCAGCGCTTATTGTCAACTCCCTCAGGCGGAGTCGGATCCACCACCAGGCGGCGCGACTTCAGCGAGGGGATCCACTCCCCCGGTCCTGCCTCGTACCATTCATACCCTTCCGCTTCCACCACCTGGTAGATCTGGAACTCTACGTACTTTTCATACTGTTTGCCAGTTTGAGGGGCAACAAAGCTTGGTTGGGTGTAGCTTGGCGTAGGGTTGATTGTCCAGCCAAAGTCGTTTTGAGGTGTGGCATAAAACTCAAGCCCCTGCCATTTAGGCCAGGAATAGAAAGGCGTCGCCTCCACCCACCCGCCGGACATTGTCCGCACAAAAGTTCTTCCGCCCGAAACTGCCGAATCGATCATCGTCACGTAACGGCTTGCGCCATCCGGAATGGTCTGCAAGACCGTGCCTCCGCTGATAGCATCATTCAGGCTTGCGTACACGGGCGTTTCCGCGCCGTTGATCCTGGCTACACGAACCGGCAATTCAGATAAAGATGAGTCTGGCTTTGCGGCAGCCAGTGGTTTGATCGGATAGGGAAATCCTGAGTCATGCAATTGGGATATCGTCTGCGAAGCTCCCATCGGCAGGCAGTCCCCTGGATCCGTGAGATAGTAGCCTGGCAGGCAGAGCGGTAAATCGTAATATGGCGCGGGCGGCACTGCAGGATCAGCGGCTTGCGTTGCTGCTGGCAAAGCAGCCAATAGCAGAGCAATCACAGCCAACAAAAGCAGGAAATTCTTGGTTTTCATAAGCTGCATTATACCCGCCGGAAGCGCTTGTGCCAATTTGGCTGGAGCCTGAGCTTGTGCAAAAACCTCCAGCGATCACGGCTGTTAGCTGGATTATGAAAGTCATTGAAACTATTTGCTTGCGGTAGCCATCGCAGCAGTCTTAATCCTGTTAGCCCCTCCAATCTTCTTTTGATGCGGGAAGGAGGATAAGATGGGGAAAATAAAAAGCGAAGACCTGATGGCCAACATCCTCGCAAGGCCTGAACCTGCAACGAAGTGAAGGACATCAGGAGACTGGCGAGAATTGAGGGGATATATTGACGCGCGACCTCCTCTTTAGAGGGGGAATTAAAGGGAGTGGGGTGAAGGTGGAAAATATGGAGATTGAAAAGTTAAAAACCTTACAGTTAAAAACCGAGAGTGTTGAAAAACAAGTTCAAAATTGACGTTTTAGGCAAAATATGATTCAATTAGAGTAGTCTAATCCCAACCCTGAGAGGCA
>DDWY01000063.1 GCA_002347705.1 Anaerolineaceae bacterium UBA2274
GCGCGGCAGTGCTGGCGGAGGATGGGTTGGTATACGGAGGCACGAACATTGAAAACTCAGCGCATCCTTCAGGGCTGTGCGCCGAGAGAGTGGCAATCAACAAAGCGATTTCAGAGGGCAATCGAAAAATCCTGGCCGTGGCGGTAGTGACCCGCAATGCCGGCGCTCCCTGCGGAGCCTGCCGGCAGGTGATGCGGGAATTTGCCAGCCTGGACATGCCGGTTATTCTGACAACCGTCGACGGCAGTCTTGAAGAGGAATTCACGCTTGATGAGCTCTTGCCGCGTTCTTTTGGTCCGGAAGATTTAAACCGGAAATAAACTATTCACCATGACAAGCCCGGATTCTCGCAGCTATCGCGCTCAGGGGGTTGTGCTGCGGCACATGGAGTACGGTGAGGCAGACCGCATCCTGAGCTTTTATACATTGGAATATGGCAAGGTGCAGGCGATTGCCAAGGGGATTCGCAAGATGCGCAGCCGCAAGGCAGGGCACCTTGAGCCGTTTTCCCGCGTGGAGCTGATGCTTGCCAGGGGGCGCAATCTGGATGTGATCTCCCAAGCGGAAGCCCAAAGCACTTACGAACACCTGCGCGCTGATCTGAAACTGATCGCTTACGCGGCTTACGTTGTGGAACTGCTTGACCGTTTCACCTATGAGGAAGGCGAAAACCGACCGCTCTACAATTTGCTGGTAAACACATTATCCCGGCTTGATGCGGGCAGCCCCGCCCAAACCGTGGTTCATTACTATGAAGTTCAGTTGATGGATTTGTTGGGGTTTAAACCGCAATTGCAGGTCTGTGTGGCTTGCGGGGAAAAAATAAAACCTGAAGATCAATTCTTCTCAGCAAAATTGGGCGGCATACTTTGTCCCAAATCCCTTTCGGCAGATCCCGGAGCCTGGAAGGTCAGCCTGGGGGCATTAAAGTATTGGCGGCATTTGCAGCGCAGTTCATGGAACAAGGTTAAAAACCTTGAAATTCCCCAGGAAGTTGAGCCGGAACTGGCAAGCCTGTTGGAACGCTACCTGACTTATCTGTTGGAATACGGGCTGCGGACACCGGGTTTTTTGAAGGCCGTTTCGTAAACTCCTGTCTCCTAAAATTTTCATGCCGTCAGGGGAGGGGGAGCTACTTCCGACGGCCTCGTTTTGCTGATGTATAATCAATTTGTTAAATCAACCACGAGGTTTCGCGATGACTACTGCATTAGATTTTCAATCCATCATCTTTAAACTGCAAACATACTGGGCAGGGCAGGGCTGTTTGATCTGGCAACCCTACTACTCCCAGGTTGGAGCCGGCACGATGAATCCGGCCACTTTTTTGCGCGTGCTTGGCCCTGAGCCCTGGCGCGTCGCTTATGTGGAACCTTCGGTCCGGCCGGATGATGGACGCTATGGGGTCAACCCTAACCGACTGCAGCAGCATAACCAGTTTCAGGTGATCCTCAAACCTGATCCGGGCAATCCGCAGGAGCTCTATTTGAATTCACTGCTCGCGCTGGGCATTGACCCGGCACAGCATGATATCCGTTTTGTGGAAGACAACTGGGAATCTCCCGCGCTCTCAGCCTGGGGTCTTGGCTGGGAAGTCTGGCTGGACGGACAGGAAATCACCCAGTTCACTTACTTCCAACAGGCAGGTGGGATTGTTTTGGATGTGCCCGCGGTTGAGATCACTTATGGTCTTGAGCGCATTGCCATGAGCTTGCAGAAAGTGCGCGATTTCAAAATGATCCGCTGGAACGAAAACCGTTCTTATGGGGACGTTTACCAGGTGGCGGAACGCGAACATTCCACCTACTATTACGAAGTGGCGGATGTGCCCAACCTCAGGCAGATGTTCTCGCTGTTTACCATGGAAGCGGAAAATGCCCTCGAAAAAGGATTGGTGCTGCCTGCTTATGACAACATCATCAAATGCTCGCACACCTTCAATGTTTTGGATGCCCGCGGCGCGGTTGGCTTCACTGAGCGCCAGGCGCTGTTTGGCAAGATGCGCGAACTTTCCCGCAGGGTGGCTGAGGCTTACCGCGCCCAACGCGAAGAAATGGGCTTCCCATGGATGAAAGGCGAACAACCCGCGCTGGTGCTGGAGAAGGAAGCTTTGCCTGAACTCAGCGAAGAACGCTCGGACTTCTTGTTTGAAATAGGCTGCGAAGAACTGCCAACTGCCGACCTGGATGCTGCCATCAGCAACCTAGAGTATCTAATGAAAACCTTGGCGTTTGAAGCACGGCTTGGGTTCGACTCATTGCGTGTGCATGGTACCCCACGCCGCCTGGTGGCGCAGGTGGCAGGGCTGCAGACCCGCCAGGCCAAACGGAAGCTCGAACTCAAAGGTCCGCCTGCTGACCGGGCTTTTGACGCTGAGGGAAAACCAACTAAAACTGCGGAAGGATTCGCTCACAGCCGCGGAGTAAGCGTGGAGCAGCTGCATGTGCGCGACTTTGACAATGGCCGCTACGTGGTCCTGGAGATGCACGAAGCAGGAAAGTCTGCGATTGAGATTTTGGCTGAAGCGCTGCCAGGAGTGATTGCAAACCTGCGTTTTACCAAGTCCATGCGCTGGAACAACAGCGGTGTGAGTTTCTCGCGCCCGATCCGCTGGCTGGTGGCACTGCTTGGAGAAACCGTCATCCCGTTTAGCTATGCAGGATTAGAGTCAGGGCGTGTGACGTGTGGTTTGCGCTTCTCTCAAGAGGCTGAAAAAGTGCTGCAGTCCACTTCCGATTATCCACTTTACCTACAGGAGCAGGGAATCATTCTTGATTCTGCAAAGCGTCGTGAGGAGATCTGGAAACAGGCGCTGGCATTGGCAGAAAAAGTGGGTGGAACGCTGAAAGAGGATCCTGACTTGCTCGTGGAGGTCAGCAACCTGGTGGAAAGACCCGCAGCCCTGCTGGGAAGTTTTGACCTGCGCTATCTTCAGAACCTGCCTGCTGAAGTGCTGATCAGCGTGATGAAGAAACACCAGCGCTATTTTCCGGTGATCAATGCCGATGGCGCCCTGACTAATCATTTCATTATCGTGCGCAATGGAGATCTGGAATTTGCCGAAGAAGTCGTGGATGGCAATTTGCAGGTGGTGCATGCCCGTTTTGCCGATGCCGAATTTTTTATCCGCGAGGATCTGCAGAAGAAACTGGCGGATTTTGTGCCTGAATTGGAAAAACTGACTTTTCAGAAGGAACTTGGGTCTATGCTTGGCAAAACCCATCGCATCCAGGAACTGAGCAATCAGCTCGGTGCCCAACTGGGGCTAAGCGCGGCAGTGCGGCTTACCACCAGCCGCGTGGCTGAACTGTGTAAGGCAGACCTTGCCAGCCAGATGGTGGTGGAAATGACCAGCCTGCAGGGTGTCATGGGGCGTTACTACGCGGAGAAATCCGGCGAAACAGCAGAAGTTGCCCAGGGCATTTTTGAACACTATCTTCCGCGCACGATGGATGACCGCCTGCCAGAAGGCTGGGCGGGTGTGTGCGTGGGCCTGGCTGATCGGCTCGATTCGATCGCGGGGCTGTTTGCGGTTGGTTTAGCGCCGACTGGATCTAAAGACCCCTTTGCCCTGAGGCGTACTGCACTGGGTTTGGTGCAACTTTTGATTGAGAAGCAAATTCCCTTTGACGTCCGGGAAGGTTTGGAAGCAGCGGCGAAATTGCAGCCAGTGGAAGTAAAGCCAGAGCTGATTGAAACAGCCGCCGAATTCGTTGCGGGCAGGCTGCATGGACTGCTGCTGGATAAGGGCTTCCGCTATGATGTGGTGGATGCTGTGGAGCAGGTGAATGGTGATAACCCTGCGGTTGCCGCGGAGCAGGCTGGCGTGCTAAGTGCCTGGGTTGCCAGGGATGATTGGGGCACGATCCTGCCTGCGTATAGCCGCTGTTTGCGCATGACCCGTGATTTGGAACAGGAGTTTGCTATTGATAGCAATCTGCTGGTGGAGCCGGAAGAAAGGGCTTTGTTTGCAGCTCTTCAGAAGGCACAACAGAACCTGGAAGATGAACCGGGCTTTGAGACTGCGCTTGTTCAAATAGAACAGCTTGTGCCGGTGATCAACGGATTTTTTGACAAGGTGCTGGTGATGGTTGAGGATGAAGCTCTGCGTAATTCCCGCTTGGGAATGCTGCAAACGATTGCCGGCTTGTTGAAGCCATTCGCGGATATTACCAGATTGGAAGGGTTTTAGGGGATAGCTGTAGGTCAGGTTCCGCATTTGAACCTGACGTTGAGCTGTTTTGTAAACATTCATTAAGATTCCCCGTAGGGGCGAAGCATCCATAATGCGGGTATCTGGTGATTCAGAGCGTGATTGCAAAGATGCTTCGCCCTTATAAAAAAACACGTAAATGGTGGGGAAAAAAGAAAAGATCGGTCTCTTGTTGGTGGGCGCATCTGACATCAGGTTGAACCCCATTCGCTACGCTCAGGGGCAGGAGAGGAACCTGACCTACGACCATAGACCAATTTGTAAATATTTTCCGTTCTTCTACGCCCCGAAGGTCAAGATATGTTTTACCTTTGCGACAGCCTCGCTGAGCGTCGGACCCAGGTAGATTCCCCCGAGGTCCTTACGGGCCTCCGGGTTCTCATCGAGATAGCGCCCTCCGTATGCCAGCTTCGGTTTTCCCCGCAAATTTGCCAGTTTTTCGGCGAATCCACGCAATAGATAGGCAGTTGGCTCCTGGTTGACTGTCAGGCAAATCAGCTTGGGTTTTGCATAGGTAGAGTAATCGAGCAAATCTTCCACGGGGAGATCAGGTCCCAGATACTCTACAAATAAACCAGCCTGGCGCAATAAAACTGCCAGCATCAGGGCGTTCAACTCGCGCATTTCTTCCGGACCACAACCAACCAGGATCAGGGCACCTTCCTTGACCACCGGCAGATTGTGCATAATTTCCTGGAGTTTGCTGTTGAGGTATCCGAGCCCTATATGTTCGGTAGCTATCAGGATCTCACCCCGATACCAGGCTTCATTCAGCAGATCAAGGCTGGGTCTGATGATCTCTTCAAAGATAGTCATGAGGCTGAAATAGGTCTGGCATTCATCCAAAATTGCGTTAGCGCGGTCTTCGTTGTGTGAGATCATGGCGCCAAAGAGGATTTCGGCAAAGTCGCGCGCGGGGCGCGGGGGCTTTCGACGGGGAGTGTCCGCCACGATGGTCTGGACGCTTTCAGGCCAGTTGCCTTTCTCGCGGTCCTGCTTATATTGATGCACCACCTGGCTGATACTCACGTCAGAGTCCAGGCGGCGTTGAACCCAGAGGAGCAACTGGACGTCGCGCTCTGAATAGAGGCGGTAGCCATTTTCCATACGGGTCGGCTGCAACAGATCGTAGCGCCGCTCCCAGGCACGCAGAGTCACGGGTTTGATGCCCGTCCGGTTTTGGACTGCCTTGATGGTAAAAGTGGGTTCGGTCGGAAAACTTTCAATGCTGGTCATGCGCTACTCCTTCAGCAATCTGGATGCTTCAAAAACATCGTAGAGGAACTTCTGGCGTTCTTCCGGGGTCATCAGGCGGGGTTTGGCAGTTTCTTCAAGCGTGATGCTGAGGAGTTGGGTTGAAATGTGACGCCCCTGGTAGAAGAAATGTTTCTGAATAATACCATCATAGGTGATGTAGTACTCGGGCTGGTCAAAAAAAAGATTTCCCAATCCGTAGTGAATGAAACTGTGATTATAGAACTCCATTGCTTTGGCAACATGGCTCTGACTACCGTTTACGATCACCGCGCCAGCATCAGCCAGGCGTCTGAAATCGCGGATGGCAGACGACTGCGCCGTCCGCAGGTCTTCCTCCTGGTATTGGAAGGTCACGATCGGCAGGTATCCCTCGTTGCGCAGGCGGGTAACTTCTTCAGAAATCCAACCAAAATCTTCGCAAGGCGCAGCTCCGCTGCCATCCTCCGTTGCCCATGCCATATAAGGGCCGTAGGAATTGCATCCAATGAAAGCCAGTTTATTTCCATTATTTTCAATGAGCAGCGGCGCCTTGGCATCAGCGATGTTCACCCCGCCGGCATACCACTGCATGCCATATTCGCGGTAAAGGTCGAGGGTAAACGGCACGGAGTCTACTTTATAGAGCGCGCGCGTGTCGTTGTTGTGATTGCCGGTGAGCTCAATGATGTCCGCGCCGAGGTCTGCAAGCAGGTCGATGTAAGCAGGATCACTGCAAAAAATATAGCCAGTGTAGTCCGGGTTCGGGAATGGGCAGCCTTCGTAAAAGGAAACTTCGTTGCTGATATGCGTCAGGTCGGCAGCCCGCATGAAATCACGTATTTCAGTGCCGGGGAAAAGCACGCCCTCGGTGGACATCACAAACGCAGTGTCGCGTGCCATGGCGGTGACGCCGGTCATGATCAGGCTCGTGAGTAGGGTTTGGTCGCGGTTGGGTGGAGGCACAAGCGCTTTGACCTGGTCCTCGTTGAGCGTTAGATCAGCAAGGTTTGTGCTGAGGGTGATTCGCTGTGTGAGCGGGGTTGACTCAGGTGAGAAATCATCATCAAGCGGGCTCCTCCCATCAACGGAGATCACTTTCCACTGCGGCGCGAGCAGTTCAAAGGGCAGGATTGCCCAGACGCCTTCCTGGGTTGCCACTCTGGGTCTAAAGAATTCATCACCTACCTGGTCGATCTTGTTTCCTGGTGGGATCGTGCTGGGAATCATATTGAGCAGGTGCGCGACAAGGGCATTGTCCTGGTTGCGCAGCAAGAGTACGTCAAAGTCTATCGTCGGGTCTTCGGGTTCGTAGCCTCGGACAATGGAGCGCAATTCCATCCGTGTGAGATTGTCCTGAATGGTGAAGAAAGGTGCGGCGAGGGCGTAGGTCTGCCAGGTTTCCGCCAATAATTTACTGTTTCCCGGAGGGTCACCAGCGGTGAGAAAGAGATTTGCATCGCTCTTGTTTCGGGCGGTGAGCATGCCTTCTGGAAGATCGACTTTTTTAAGGAAATCGGCAGGCAGGATGGGGTCGATCCAGAGCGTCAACGGCGGGGGGGTTGGGGTGGGGCTCGGTGCCAACGTGGAGGGTGCCGTGGGGGGGATTGTTGTGGCAGGCAGCGAGGTGGAAGTCGGCTGGGGGCTGGGTGGGGGGGTTACCTGCACCTGGCAGGCTCCCAGCAATATGCTGATCAGCAAAATGACGCTGACCAGACTAAAAGGCATAGATCTGGAGCAGGCAGAGTTATCCATTCATCCCCCAAAACAAGTCATTTTTCATGCGCTGGTGTGGCTCTGGTTCAGGGAAGCCCTGCATAAAACGATCAACAGGTCTGCTGAAGAGCCTCAGGAGCCAGGCACTCAAACCAAAGGGCTTCTGCCCGCCGCCCTGGCTTGCGTGGCAGGCGGCTGCCCGTTCGCGCTGTTTCAAGACTGGGCGGTAATTGATTTTGACATGGATCGGAAAGGATTTCGAGGCGATCTGAACCAGGTCAATGTCCCCGTTGCGTCCAACCTTGCGCGGGTCTTTACCCTGGAGACGCATCCAGAAAATCGCAAATTTGACGCTTGATTTGGGCATGGTGTGGTAATAAAGTCGGGCGAGTGCCTGCGGCTCAGACTTGGTCAGTTCCTGGCGGACGCGTTCAAAAGCCAGAACCGTAGCCTGGTGAACGCGGATATGGTCGGGGTGGAAATAGCCGCCAACAGGGTCAAAGGTGAGCACGACGTCGGGGCGCACCTCGCGCATTACCTCAGCAATGCGCTGGACAACCTCCTCCAATGGGCGGGCGACCAGGGCATCCGGGTGCTGGTTGTCGGGAGATCCTGCCATGCCAGAGTCGCGGAAGCCCAGCTTGAAGACCTGTTTTAGCGCCAGGGCAGCCGCAGAGCAATCCAGCTCGCTTTCACGCAAAGCCGCGGAACTTGCGTGACGTTGGAGAAAGTCAGGGGGGATGTCGCCAGCCTCACCGAGCGTGGCACAGGCTAAATAAACCTCAGCGCCCTGCATGGCATAAAGCGCGAGCGTGCCGCCCATGCCAAAGGCTTCATCGTCCGGGTGGGCGAGCACTGCGAGGATGCGTTTTCCGTAAGCTGCGTTCTTCATTTGAATACCTTTTGTACAACGTTGAAATTATAATCTGTTCCTTTTATACCCGCAATGAAATCTACCCCGTCAGGGCAAATTTCAGGTTAATGTTTTAATAAAATTGACTAAGGGTTGAGCCCATCTGGAGGCTGGCTGCCGTATTGGGTGAAAAGCTCCTCCCAGCGGGCAATCTCTTCGGGGCTCAATTGCGGCTCCACAGCTGTTTGACCGCCGCGGGACTCGGCGTTTGCCTGGACCTTTTGGGCGAACTCCGCGCTGCTCAAAACGGTCATGTGGCGTGCTCTTCCGGCTGCCTGGACACGTCGGTCAGAGCTGACCAGAGTTTGGTTGCGCGCCGAGGCTCCAAGCTTTTGAATGTGATTCTCAATTGCGGCATCAGCGCTTTGAGAAGCATGGACGAAAACCGCCTGCACCAAGCCAAAGTTGCGCTTGCCTTCATGCCCCTGGGCTGCCCTGTCAAAAAATACCAGTGCCCGGGAGGATGTAGCCCGCAGGAAAGGGGTGAGCACCTCGATCAGGGCTTGTTCGTCCTCGAGATCCTGCAAACTGAGCCCGCGTATGTGGGGGATGAGGTTGTGTCCGTCTATGATGTATTGCATGCCACTATTGTAAACCAAACTGCCACCTTTCTGCTATTGCTCCTGGTTAGCGATTGGGGCTGCAGATGCGGCTATGGACAATTGATCTCGTGAGTAATTTCAACCCTCCTCACCTCCTCTGGTCGAGTACAATTGTTTCAGTTTCTGAGTAAAACAGGTAATTGCCCTGCTCAGGGCAAAAAAGAAATGGAGAACTATACATGGATAATGTCTTTCCCTCTTCACATCCTTTGATTGCATCAAAACTGACTCTTTTGCGAGATGTCAGTACCGAACCTAAAAAATTCCGCGAGCTTGTGCGTGAGCTGGCGGCTATGTTAACTTATGAGGCCACCGCAGATTTGGCGGTCAAGTCAGTGAGTGTGCAAACACCCCTGATGGAGACAACAGGTACAAAATTGCTGGAGCGAATTGGATTGGTACCAATTTTGCGGGCAGGGCTCGGGATGGTCGAAGGGGTATGGGGGCTGATGCCTGGCGCGGAGGTTTGGCACATCGGTTTGTACCGTGATGAGCGCACACTCAAGCCGGTGGCATATTACAACCGCCTGCCAGTCGCGCCGACCGTGGGAGTCTGCCTGATCCTGGACCCGATGCTGGCGACTGGCGGCTCGGCAGTGGCAGCTGTGGACATCCTCAAGCAGTGGGGGGTTGCGAAAATTAAGTTCGTGGGTTTAATTGGAGCGCCAGAGGGAATTGAGCGGCTCCATGGAGCTCATCCGGACGTGCCTGTCCATCTGGCTGCGATAGATGAACGTCTGAATGAACACGGTTATATCCTGCCTGGTCTTGGCGATGCAGGCGACAGGCAATTTGGCACGTAGCGTGCAGATTTAATTGGTATCATCTGGCACCAGGGTGTGCGGGATGCTTGCTGTTAGAATAATTTGAAAAAGGAGAAGGTTGAAATGATCGGAGTTATTCTTTGTTCCCATGCAAGTTTTGCCCAGGGTTTGTATGAGGCAGCTGAAATGATCACGGGCGAGACTGAAAACATCACTGTGCTGCCCTTTGTGGACGGCGACAACGTGGATGATTTAGTTGAGAAAATGCGCAACGCAGCTGAAGGTTACCGTGCGCAGAGTTTGCCCTATGTGTATATGGTAGATCTCTGGGGTGCTTCCCCATTCAATGCGTCGTTGCTGGCGGAAGGGGATAACGGCGCGGATATCGTGGCGGGCGTCAGCCTGCCTTTCTTCCTGGAGTTTCTGACCAGCCGGGATGAATTCTCTGGCGGTCCAACCGCGGAATTCCTGGATGGGATGATTGAAGAAACCGGTTTGGTCAAGCGCATTAATTTCAAAGAGCTGAGCGGGTAGGTCTTTAGTTTTTACCCCAATATGGAATGAATCGTAGGGCGGAATGCGCCTCGTCTGCCCTCGCAGTGAAGCGGTAAGGGTTGCGCACTCCGCCAATAGAGCCTATATTGGGGATCTTCTGTTTGTCGGAGTGAGCCCGCGCCAGGCTTGCGAAGAATTCACATTTTCCGGCGGTCTCATTCCGACCTACACTTTGCTCTACGCCCTGTTGGCGGATTGTCGAAAATAAAACTAATTTTGCTCTATAATTCAAGACCGGTGTCTATTTTCCTGGATATCAAGCGCGCCACCTTCCCCATTGGATAAGCGGAAAGACTATCAATAGACACCCAGGAGAAATCTGCGGGTAAACTCAGTTGGTCAGCATCAGTGAGCTGGCAGGTGAAGGCATGCAAGGTGATCCTGAAATGCGTGTAGGCGTGTTTGAAGACGCCCACCTGTGCTCCCACCGCGATCCAAAGCCCAAAACGTTCTTCTAAGAGCGCCTGCAAAGCTCCAGGCAGGTCCGTGGTTCCTTCTGGCAGTGACCCACCAGGATATTCCCAAAGATTTCCCAACATGCCATCAGCTGGCCTCCGGGCAAGCAAAATTTTATTTCCACGCTTAATCACAGCTGCCACAACCAGTCTGTGTGGCACTTTGGCTTTCGGCTCGCGTACTGGAAGCTCTGTTTGCGTGCCGCGTTGAAAGGCGAGACATTCGATCTGAAGGGGGCAAAGCTGGCAATGCGGGTTGGTGGGCGTGCAGACAGCGCTGCCGAGATCCATCAGCGCCTGGTTGTAATCCCCAGTGCGTGAATCGGGCAGGATCTCTTTAGCAAATTCCCATAACCTTGCATCCGTCTTGCTGCCGGGCGGCTCGTGGAGGTCCAGGAGGCGGAGGTAAATACGCCGGATGTTCGCGTCCAGTGCCGGCTCCGGAGCGCCAAAAGCAATTGAAGCAATTGCGCCGGCGGTGTATGCGCCGATGCCAGACAGGCTCTTGAGCGTGCTGACATCCGCGGGTATCTGACCGCTGTGATTACTCACCATGATGCGCGCGGCTTTATGCAGGTTGCGGGCGCGGCTGTAGTAGCCAAGCCCTTCCCAATTCTGCAGGACCTCACTTTCTTGCGCCTCTGCCAGGCTGGCGAGGTCAGGAAAGCGGCCCATAAAGCGCTGAAAATAGGGAATGGCGGTTTCCACCTGTGTTTGTTGGAGCATGATCTCAGATACCCAAACCTTGTAGGGCGTGGGATCAGAACGCCAGGGCAAGGACCTGGCGTTTGCGTCATACCAACCTAAAAGCTTCCCGGGAAGTTGCTGCATTAAAACTGAAAAGCGCCCCGCTGCCTGACAAGCTTGAGCTTAAAATCCTGCACAAATTCCTGCAGGCGATCGGAGAGATCAAGCCAGTCCGGAGAATGGATCAGCCGTTGCGCGCCGGGTAAATCGGGCATGACGGCACCAATAAGCACCTGGGGATGATCGCCAAACACGGTTATCCAGGCGTCGGTTACATTCAGACCCAGCCGGTTGACCTCAGGAAGGTACTCCCCCACCACATAGCCAAAGTATTCCTGCTCGCGGCCAGGTATTACGTTCCAGGTGATCAGGACTTTGACGGGCATATCAGAGCGATGTAAGTTTTGGATCGAGTGCGATCACGTGAGTCTCCTCGTCGATGAAAGCGGTATTCCCGGTCACTTTATAGGATTCCATCGTCTCCAGCGAGGTGATGCCCATTTCCTTGAGGAATTTACTCAGGGGATCGAGCCCAAGTTTGGAGTAGGGGGTTTCATATTGCATGGGAATCACGATGTTGGGCTCAAGCATACTGATGACCTCCGCGGCTTTGGAAGCGTTGAGCGCACCGCCGTCGCCGACCGGCACCATGGCAATATTAATATTGCCGAGTTCCTCAATGAGGCTCTGGGAGGGCACAAAGTTGACCTTGCCGAGGTGAAGGATGGTCAATTTTCCGTAGTCGAGCACATAAAGTGTGTTGCGCAGGGCTTTTTCATCCAGATTGTGGGGCGTGGTTTGGATGCCTGTGATGAAAACGCCTCCGCGTTCATACTCTCCAGGTCCGGTGATCTCGAAAGAATCCCCTTTTACAGCGCTTAGATTGTTGTGACCCAGGTCGTTACAACTAACGGTGACAATTTCAGCTTTCAATTTGAGCGGATTGTAGCCTGCCACGGCTGAATCGAAGGGATCCGTAACGACGTTAGCAAACCCTCGCTCAGTGATGCGAAAACATGAATGACCATACCAGGTAATTTCCATATAAATCCTCCGAAGCACAGCCTTCTTAATAAAGGCCTGTCTTTAAAAGTATATTATATCAGGTCGGAATTACCTTTATCCCTAAATCTCCTGCCACCTAAATCTCCTGCCACAATGCTTTGAAAGCCGGGATCTTCTTACTTGATGCCTTCAAGGTAGCTTATCAAAGCCTCAGTTATTGCTGAGGATAATCCACCTTCTCCTGCAGAAGCAGCTCCAGTGAGACTGTTCTCGGCCTGTTTGGTAGCTTTTTCCTCCGGCGATAATCCTGACCCTTGTCCTGCACCTTGCCCCGTACTTTGTCCCGTACCCGATCCGATACCAGTACCAGATCCAACTGTTATTCCATTGCTCTGAGACCAGGTTTGAAGTTCAGCTTGGGTCAATGCCATAGCATTGATCGAAGAAATCTGTTCTGAGGTGAATATTTGTTCGATTTGAGATAAAAGGGCATTAACTTCAGCTTCAGGGCTGATGCCGGATTGAGACAGGTTTTCTAATGCCTGCCACAACATCAACATTTGGGAGGCTTGCTCGGCTTTGATGGGATATGTGGTTTCAGCTAATTTGAGGGTACCAAAAGCAAGTAATAACCTGTTTGACAGTGCCCCTTCGTATTCGTAGTTAATCGTATTTTTTTGAGAAACCTCTGCCGGATTGGTGCTTACCATGATAGCAGGAGCATTTAGGTTATTTGGGGTCGGTTCGACGAGATTTCCAGATTCTGTTTTTTGATCTGCGGAGCCGCAAGCCGTGAGCATGCTGGCAATGATCAGAACCAAAATAATGTAGTGTATACGTTTCATTTTATTTTCCTTCTAAATTTCCAAAAATTGATTATTCATGCCTCAGGGCAACAATTGGATCAAGCTTTGCTGCCTGAACTGCAGGATAGTATCCAAAAAATATGCCAACGATTGCCGCGGCTCCAAAAGCCAGAGGGATGGAGAGCGGGACGATAGCCGTACTCATACTTCCAAACTTACCAAATAGATACGATCCGCCTACACCCAGGACAACTCCCACGAGTCCCCCGACCAGGCTAAGGATTACCGCCTCGAACAAGAACTGGAGTAGAACGTCACCAGGCCGAGCCCCCAAAGCCTGGCGTAAACCAATTTCGCGTGTCCTTTCGGTAACACTGACCAGCATGATATTCATAATTCCGATACCCCCGACTACCAGGGAAACTCCTGCCACCCAGGCTAATAAGTCACGAAAGGCTGCGGTCGTTGCTTCACGCGTGTCGATGATATCTTGCTGAGTTTGGACAGAAAAATCCGGGTCGCTGATTTCCACATCATGACGCTTTGCAAGTAAGGCTGTAATTTGTGTGATGACACTCGAAATCCTCTCAGGACTTTCAGCTTTTACGTAAATTGTTCGAATGCGGTCTTTTCCAAGGTTCATGGTATTCATAAATTTGCTGAAAACCAAATTGATAGGAATGTAAACGCGTCCGTCATAATCTACATCTGAGACGATCCCTTTCGATTCCATCACACCAATAACTGTTAGCTTTGTTGTCCCCACAGTTATAGTCTGACCAATCGGATCTGTGTCCCCGAACAAGTCCGAGGCAATTCCAAATCCAAGCACCGCAACCTTTGCTTCTCGTTCATCTTCACTCTGATTGAAATATCGTCCTGACGCGACCGCGAAATCTCGCACCACGGGGAATTCTGAAGACGTGCCAATCAGGGGAATGTCTTGAAGCGTTTTGTCGTTGGCTTTTACGTTTTGTGCAGGCGGTGCTTGTTCGGCTGAAACGCCAACAATGCCCACGACCTGTTCCCGGATAGCAAGCGCGTCATCGTAAAGCAATGTTCTTGCACTGCCAGGGATACCTCTTGCGGGCGACACTATTACGAGACTTCCCCCTAAGGCATTGATTTGGCTTGCGATCTCCGCTTCGGTTCCAGCACTGATTGCGAGCATGATGATGACCGAAGCAACGCCAATAATTACACCAAGAGTGGTTAAGAAAGAGCGGCCTTTGTTGAGCATCAGCCCTTCCCAAGCGGATCGAAGAATCTTATTTAATTTCATGCTAATTCTTTCTCACCAATGCAGGGGGTGCTTCCATGATCGCCGTCTGAGTTAATCAGACCATCCTTAACGCAAACTATCCTCCCGGCATGCTGGGCAATATCGGGTTCGTGTGTGACCATCACAATAGTAGTACCATCTTTGTGCAGAAGGTCTAATATTTCCATAATTTCAGCACCGGTTTTTGAGTCCAGGTTCCCGGTAGGTTCGTCAGCCAGGATCAATGGCGGATGGTTAACCAGAGCCCGGGCGATGGCTACCCTCTGTTGTTGCCCACCAGAAAGCTGATTCGGGTAATGGTCCAGCCTGGATCCTAATCCAACGGATTCAAGTGAGGTTATCGCGCGCGCTTTGGCTTCGGAAGCTGGAATATCTTCTGTGGAGTCATAGAACATGGGAAGCATTACATTTCCCAATGCGCTCAAACGAGGCAATAAATTGAATGACTGAAAAATGAAACCCAATTTTTGATTTCGTATTTCGGCCAGTTGATTCTTATTCAATTGACTCACATCCCTGCCATCCAGCGTGTATGTGCCAGTTGTTGGCCGGTCAAGGCAACCAAGGATATTTAATAAGGTTGATTTACCGGAGCCGGAGTGACCCATAATCGCCACAAACTCGCCACTTCTGACCTGCAAGTTTATACCTGCAAGGGCAAAGATAGCGGCGTCCGATTCGCCATAAACCTTTGTCATTTCTTTTGTTTCAATCAAAATACTTTCCATTTTGTTTACCGTTGGGTTCTCTTCTTTACTTGGTTTCAACGGTGCCTGTGCTGATAACGTCGCCGGCATTGAGGCCAGCTAAAACTTCGGCATTAGCAAAGTCCCGTAAGCCGACGCTAACAGGCGTGAGTTTCAAAGATCCATCTTCCTGAACGACAAAAACCGCGTATGACTCTGCTGTGATTTCGCGCAATGCCTGGACGGGGATGATGAGAGCATTTTTTGCTTCTCCAGCGATGATCTCAACGTCTATTGTCATGCCGATTAGCAAGTCAAAAGATGGTTTCTCGGCTAATGTGCCCCAGGCAACTACCACAGAAGAACCATCGATCGTCTGCAGAGAAGGCTCGATGACAATCACTTCACCTTCATAGGTTGTTTCTGGTTGGGCAGAAAATGTGTAGATAGTGCGATTGCCCACAGACAGTCCTGATAAGTCGGTTTCATCCATGTAAAATTTAATCAGAAGCCCGTCCATGGATGTAAGCGTCATCACAGGGCTTGTGCTCACGCTTTGACCCACCACAAGATTTAAGTTGCCAATAACCCCATCAAAAGGAGCAACAAGCTTAGTGTTTTCAAGCGCTATGCGGGCATTTTCATAAGCAAGATAGTCAAGTTTCAAGTCGAATAGTGGTGTTCCTTCAGTAGCAACGAGTGCTTCTTGCAAGCGGGTTGAATCAGCTGATTCCACAATTTCGAGTGCCGTTTGTGCCTCACTTAATCGCGCTTTTGCGATTTCAAGATTTGCCATCACTTTTGTTTCGCTTGAATCAACAGGTTCTAATTCGTAATAAGCCAGTTCAGCTAATAATTTCTCTAATTTGATTTTAGCGTCAGCCAGTTCAGCCAATGCTTTCGTTTTGTAAAGATCACTGTCGGGAACGTAAAAGTATAGGGAATAATTGTATTCAGCAACCTCAACCGCGTTCTGAGCGATAAGAACAGAATTTCTCAAAATTGCTATTTCGTTCTCATAACCATTTTCAGGATCGTAAGCGTTTAATTCTCCGTGGGCTTTGTCGTAGGCAATTTGGGCTTCAGAAAGCTCAAGTTGATATCTGGCAACGCCTGAAGGGGAGAATAAGGAGTCCAGGTTAGCTTCTGCTTGTGTAAACGAACCTTGTTGTGTCGCGTTTTCTAAACTTGCCAGAATATCCCCTTGGTTTACTTGTTGCCCTGACGTAACATTTACAACAGACACCACTCCACCGGTTCGAAAACTTAATTGGGTTTGAGCAGCAGAAACCACACTTCCGCTACCCGCCGCGCTGACAACCAGGTCGCCAGTGCGCACTTTTGCTGTTTGCAGAACAGGCGTTTCAGCTTCTGCTTTTTGTGAAGCAGATCGGGAAACCAGGAGTGTGGTGATCAGGGCACCAATTAACAGTAGTCCCACAACTATCCAGACTGTTTTGTTTTTTCGAAGTTTTGTTGTCATCATAAATTTCCTTGATCTAAACCATCAGGTCGTATTTTGTAGTCTTGTTCCGCGTTTGAAGTCAATCGTCAAATTTTGCAACATTCGGCAAGTATAGGAGTTAGTCATTTAGTTGTTATTAAGATGTATAGACTCTCGTGAGGGTAAATTCTCGAGGACCTTGTAGGGTTTGTAGCCGTGCAAAGCCTTCCTTTGCGGAATGCGTCAATTGTTGGCGTATTGACTTTGTAGGGTCGATGCCGTGCAAAGCCTCCCCCTGCGGGATGCCTCGACCGGCAATGCGTGGAAAAGGCTGGCCTTTTCCCTACAGGGTATGGTGGGCAAATGGACGAACACCTTGTAGCGTTGATGCCGTGCAAAGCCTCCCCCTGCGGGATGCGTCAACCAAGGTGGTGTGAGGATGAATCAATTAAGGACTTTCTCCTGCGGGGGGCAAGTGTACCCACCCTGTGAATTTGTCATCGCGAGCGAAGCAGCCTCTGCCCGTTTAGCACTCGAGTTTCCTATTTTGACGAAAAATAGTGATTTCAACGAGGACAAAGCTGTGCTTAAGGACACTAAGATCAAATTCAAGACCATACTCTGTAGGCAAGCTATCGCTTTGACAGAAAAGGAGAATGTGTTTTTACAAAGAAATAGACCTGTTGCTACGACGAAAAACGATCTTTAATCTGTCACATCGTGCCCTTTGGGTATTGCGAACCTCTTTTGTGAAGCAATCTAAACTCTTCAGAGACTTAATCTCCGGAGGAAGCAAA
>DDWY01000082.1:0-4163 GCA_002347705.1 Anaerolineaceae bacterium UBA2274
TGGTCAGACCGCTATTAGGGTGCTTATAAGCCGCTGGATCGCCCCATTTGAAGATCGAACGCCAGCTTCCTGCCGGAGCTGGGTCCTCATACCAGGCGGGGACAAATTTCTCTTTTTTGGCCATCATTTCTCCTGTTTCACAAAACTTTCCGGTTTCGGGCTGTAAGCCTGGCGGTAAATCTCCTGGTAGCGGGAGATTTCGCTTTGCCATTGGTCTTCTGTCCAGCGCAACTCGTACTGGGCTAATGCTTTTACCTGGTCCATCACGGTCATGCCCGCGTCTGGCAACAACATGCCCAATCGAGTGCGGCGTAATAATAAGTCATCAAGATGCTCCACCATGCCATAACGGGCATTGAAAGCTAACTCAGCCCAGTGACTGTTAAGACCTTCAATTGGCTTGAGTTGTTCCGGGTCCGACATGCTCACCAAGCTTGGCAGAGCCTGCCCATAACGCCCGGCAAGGTAACGGAAGTTATCTGCGGGAAGCTCTCCGTCAGGCAAACTGGTTGGAATGGGGTCGAACCAGTGCTTGATGCGTTTCAACTCGCCACCGATCTGAGGCATAGCAGCTTTGAGCGCGTCCTCTGCCATGAGTTCAAAGATGGTCAGTTTTCCGCCGGTAATTGTCACCAGACCATCTTCTTCCAGCACCAGGTGGGCGCGGGACTCGGCGGATGGGTTATTTGCCTCGCCCCGAACGATCGGCCGCAATCCTGCGAACGAAGAGATAATTGAGTCTTCGCTTATCCTGGCATCCGGAAATATTGCGTTGACAGCCTCGAGCATATAGGTAACTTCTTCATTCGTGCAGTAAGGCTCCTGACTTAATGGAAATGGGTGATCCAGGTCGGTTGTGCCAAAGATGGTTCGACCTTCCCAAGGGATGGCAAACATTGCCCGACGGTCTTTTGGGTGCATCAGGGTCACGGCATAGGGAATGGGAAGATCGGCAAAGCTGAACACCAGATGGGAACCTCGCAAAGGTCTCACCCTTCCTTGCCTACCGAGTTGCTCGCGCAGTTTGTCTGTCCAGGGTCCGGTCGCGTTGATGACCGCTTTGGCTTTCAGCTCAAGCGTGCCCATTTGCGCTCCGGATTGGTCTTCCACTGCCACACCGCAGACATGACCGTCTTTCATTCTAAGGAGCTGCACCACTCTGGCATAATTCAAAGCCGCGCCACCCTGATCTTGAGCCTCCTGGATCAGGCGCAAAACCATGCGGCTGTCATCCAGGAGTGCGTCCTGGTATAGGTAAGCGCCTGCCATTCCCTTGAGCTTGAGGATTGGGATAACCTCACGCAGCTGTTTGAGGTTGAAATGCCGGTGCTGCCACTTTGGAGCCATCAGGTCATAAATAACCACGCCTGCCCTAAACGAGTGCCTTTGCCTGGCGCCGGCATCATGAGGAAGGATAAATCCGAGCGGTGTCACCAGCTCCTTCGCCTGCCTCAGCAGCACTTCACGCTGCCGCACAGACTCGAACGTGACGTCATACTGCTTGCTGCGCAGGTACCGGAAACCGCCATGGACCAACTTTGACGATTTTGAGGAGGTCCCGCTGGAGAAATCCGCCGCTTCGAGCAGAAGCGTCTTTAAACCTCCGCTAACTGCCCGTTTGAAGATGCCGGCGCCTGTGATTCCACCGCCAATGACAATCAGATCCCAGTTTTGCTCCAGAAGTGACCAGGTTTGCTGTCGTGTTTCAGGTTGATTCATGCTATCTTCCTTTAGAAGTTATCGATCTTCGCCAAAAACCAAGGCTATCATCCATGACTCTTGCGGTTCGGTTGACAGCGCTTTCCACATCCTTGTGTCGGGCATCTTCAAGTAACCCTTGGTAAAAAACTTGAGAACATTTGCGCGCGTCAGCATCAGCGAAGTAATCCAAACCGGCCTGGTAAGAGAGCTTGCGGTAGCCATTGTAGATCAAGGTGAAAATTGGGTTACCTGAAAGCAGTGTGAGCTGGTGATGCAATTCCTGATCCGCCTGGGCATAGGCTTCGGGAGTGTCGGGCAGATCGGTGTAGGTTTCAAGCAGGCTGATGAGCGCATCGCTGGCGCGTAAGATTGCCAGGCGGGTGTAAGCTGGCGCCAGCGCGGAGCGCACTTCAAGGAGATCAGTAATGAAGGTATGGGTGAGAACTTCTGGCTGCTGAGAAAGCGCATTCAGCATAACAAGGTTGCCTTCTTTCCAGAAGTCACTGACAACCGTAGATTTTCCCTGGTGAATTTGAATCCAGCCGTCGCGCGCCAGGCGCTGCAGCGCTTCACGCAGGGTTGGTCTGGTGACGCCGAGAGCTTGCGCCAGCTCACGTTCGGGAGGTAATGCGCTTCCAATCGGAAAACTGCCGTCCAGAATTGCGGCAAGAAGCTGCTTTTCAGCCAAATCAGTTGGTTTTTGGGGGGTGATCCAAACAGGTTGCGTTGACAAGTGCATCTCCAGCGGTGAGTGGTTAGAGGTCTTACCAGTTAAATAAGATTTTATATCGAGTCACAGAATTTGTAAAGGCGAAAAGTTTGCATTTGACAGGAAACACGGGAGGACCAAGCCCCTCCCGTACGGATGGGATACTCAATTGGCGAAGGTTTCCCGACTGAGCCAACCCTCCATATAGCTTTCGTAGGGAAGGGGCTTGACCCCTTCCGCAAACATAACCAAACGGAACGGCGCAAGACCGTTCCCTACAACAGCATCATTGGCAGAGTGCGCAAACCCATCCGCACAACATTATCTTGGTCCATCTTGCCAGTGACTGGTAGAATTAACACATTCAAGGAGAGACTATGAGCGTCAAACACATCCAGGACATCCCCACCGAACCGGTTCCAAACGCAACCGGCGTAAGCAAAGCAGTCCTGATCTCAGCCCAAGAAGCGCCCAATTTCGCCATGCGCAAATTCAGCATCCAGCCCGGAGGAAGCATGCCGCTGCACACCAACAAGGTGGAACATGAGCAGTATGTGCTGCGGGGCAAAGCCCGTGTGCGCCTGGGCGAGGAAATCTTCGAAGTAAGCGCGGGCGATGTCGTCTTCATCCCTGCTGACCTGCCCCATTATTACGTTAACATCACTGATGAACCCTTCGAGTTCATCTGCCTGGTGCCCAACAGAGAAGATGTAACCACCCTCCTCTGATCGGCACGTTGCTCAAGGAGTTAAAAATGCCGCGCCCCGCTTCCCCAATTGCTACCGATCACGTCATCCTTGCGCTGCTAGACGAAAAACCCATGCACGGATACGAAATCCATCAGCGGATCGCCTCCATGCCTGGCATCAAAAAAATCTGGACTCTTAAACAGGGTCTGCTTTACGCCAAACTGGAGAAACTGAAGGAAGCCGGTCTGCTTGAGGATGCCCCCGATCACCCCGAGGCCAATCCTTCGCGCCGCTACTTCCGATTAATTTCTGCCGGCAGAGAAGCCCTCAACGCCTGGATCGACTCGCCTGTCACCAGGGCACGCGACATCCGCCAGGAATTTTTGGCGAAGCTGATTATTGCCCGCAAGTACTCGCTCGAACGCGCGCTTACGCTGCTGAGAGCTCAGCGTGAAATCTGCCGGCACTGGCACACCAGCCTCGCTGAACAGGCAGCCCCACAGCAAGAGTCGGAGCTGGATGATTGGATTGTTCACTCTTACCGCTTGTTTCGGGATGAAGCCAGCCTGCGTTGGTTGGACGACCTGGAGGAATGGCTGATCAAACTCGGTTGAAAGCAGATCTACCCACATTTGCCACACCCTCACCTTTAATCCTTGCGTCAACGAATTTGCAGACCTGTCCTGAGCTATTCTCATCGCCTTGCGCCGAAGACTGAAAAATGCTCTCATGCGCTATTATGATAGCCTTACCACTTTTTAACGGTTTTCACGCAATTTGGGCATTTGTTGTAGAATGGAAGCCGACTCTAAAACAGAAAGCTGCTAACTGATGAACTCAACTGAAAGCATCCAAACACCACAAACCCGCACCGATACCCCAATCGCCTGGATCATTCGTTTTGTGAAAGGCATCCTGGCCGGTATCGGCGCTATCACTCCCGGGCTTTCCGGCGGGGTGCTCATGGTGGTGTTTGGCATCTACGAACCGCTCGTGCGCTGGCTGGCGGACATCCGCAAGAAATTTATGCCCAACCTGCGCTACTTTTTGCCCGTTGGCATTGG
>DDWY01000082.1:4234-8752 GCA_002347705.1 Anaerolineaceae bacterium UBA2274
AGCAGGGGCGTAAGAACTGGCATTGGCTGCTGTTGGCTGTGTTTGCAGTTGGGATTTACCTCTTTATGACCTGGATGAAAACCATCCGTTCCGTCACGATGGAACCCAGTTTCTGGGGTTGGGTGCTCAGCGGGGCGCTGACTGGGCTTGGGTTAGTCGTGCCGGGGATGAGCCCTTCGAACTTCCTGCTCTACCTCGGTCTTTACCAGCCGATGGCAAACGGCATCAAAAACCTCGACCTGGGCGTAATCCTGCCGCTGATCCTGGGGGTCGTGTTGGTGATTTTCCTCTTCGCGCGCGTGGTTAGCTGGCTCTTCCGCAAACACCACACACTGATGTATCACATCATTATTGGGATTGTGATCGGCTCCACTGCTGCCATTATTCCTTCGGGTGTAAGCGGCATTGGCGTCATCCTTGCATGCGCTTTGCTCTTTGTGGTAGGTGCTGCTGCTTCCTTTGGGCTGGCGAAACTGGACGAAAAACACCCGCATGAGTCGCTGTTTTAGGCTTCTAGTGGCTGGCAATCAGGTAAAACTGATAATAATTCTGTAATCAACGAACTTACAGGCTGCAGTCAAAGGATTCTGTCAGCCCTTTGCCGAAGCGGAAAATGTGCTCCACCTGTGCTTTGCCGTCCGCGTGCTGACATGCGATCGCCAAATTATCCAGAACAAAGCGCCATTCCAGGTTTTGTTGTTGGAGGTGTGCAGTTACCTCATCCAGCATTTCCCAGCTAAGGTCTTCCCCCGCCAGGGTGATGTGCGGGTGCCAGCTTTCGGGGGAATAAAGCAGAGAAGGATCAAGAGTAAGGGGTAATAACTGCTGCCAAATCGCTGCGTGTAATTCCAATAGTCTGGGCGATTTGCTAACTTCAATGAAAAGGATGGGTGAAGTGCTGCTGAAGTGATTGAGTCCTTGGGTGCATACTTCGAAGGGCTCCTGCTTTGTAGTAAGCTCATGCAAAATGGAAATGACTTTTTCTTCCTGATAACCTTCACCCAACTGCCAGGTGACATGCGGGATAGGGGTGATATGAACATAACTCAATCCAAAGTCGTCTTTAAGTAAATCCCAAATCTGCTCGACTTGGGTGTTGTAGGGCTCCGGTAATAACGAAAAGACTGCCTGCATGCTTCCTCCTGAACACCATTTTACCATCGGAGTCCCCTGGCTCCCTCAGGAATATACAGTGATGATTTGGAGTTTGTCGGAATGCTATAGTTATTTGAAAAGACCCAATGAATTAGGAGTTCACATTATGCTAAAAATTAAAACTAACTACACTCCGGAAAAAAACACTCTCGAAACTGACCGCACTGTCATCGGAATTGGCCCCAATCCCGGTGAGCTTTTCCCCTACGATTTTTTGTTGGCAGCCCTGAGCTCATGTTTTTACTACACTCTGATTGAAATCCTGGAAAAGAGAAAAGAGCAAATCCCGTCCATAGAGATTATTGTTACTGGGGACAAGCGCACAGAAGTGCCGACAACCCTCGAATGGGTAAACCTGGAAGTAATCGTCACGGGTGAGGTAAACGAAAAACAATTCCTGCGCTTTGTAGACCTGGCTGGAAAGTACTGCTCAATCCACGAAACCATCAGCAAAGTGGCAAAAATGAGCCACGAGGTAAAATTCGTTCCCTTAGCTTAAGAACGTCATCTAAAAAGAGGGTTCTCTCTAAGGCGCTTATTTCAAGATGATTGGCAGAGAAGAGCCATAGCCATGAGAAACCTTCATCCCATACAAAACAGCAGTGCCAATAAGGTTGGTGAAGGCGGGTTCAGCTTTGACATAGACAGTCTGGTTTTTCGGAACCATCACACCCAGGCTGGTGCTGCTATCGACTGCAGGCGCTATAGCGCTGCCCAAAAGCGTCGTGCCGTCGGCAGCATAGACCGAGACGCGTACCGCCGCACCCCCATTTATTGTGCGTGCAAAAAAGAAATAACGGTCATGATCACCCGTCCAGAATTTGAACCAGTCAGCATCTCTCAATCCGCAGATGTTCCGCTGGTGTTCCACCCCCAGGCTGATGAACACCGCCGTGGCGGCAGTGTCATCCTGCTCCGCCGCATCCTGCACACAGGTTGCAGGTGTAATCACGGTCTTTTCAGCCGCGTCCCCTGCCGGCCAGGCTTCCGCCTGCCCGTTGGCGTCAATCGCGCGCATGCGAAAGCCATAACTTCCGCCTGGAGCCCCAACAAACCACATTGCACGTGCCGCTGCTGGGTAGGTCATCTGTCGGGCAGTGGACCATGCCTCAGTACCACTGCGCCATTGGATCTGGAAAGAAGAGATAGCTACCCCCGACTCTGTTGCTGTCCAATTAAGCTTAAATGCCGTCCCATCGTAAGTGGTTGGGGTTGTCATCTGGCTTACCGGAGGGGGACAGGCATGGTCCACCTGGATGGTGCGGCGGGAGAGCAAACTAACCACGTTGCCCTCATGATCCCAGATTTTCAGAGCAACCTCCAGCGGACCGTTCAGGGGTCCCGCCTGGCACAAGTTTACATCCCAATCAAACACGCCGGCAGAGTTTGGATTGCTGACTCGCGGGGCGATTTCACGCCAACTGCCGCCGATCAACCCCTGCAGCACCGCGGTTTTGACCCGCACGTCATCCTGCGTACTGGCGGTGACATCCATCAAAGGGTTGCTCCCGGTTGCCACCACCGCGCCAGGCACAGGGCGTGTGAGCTGCCCAGTGGGAGGGTTTGCGCCAACATTGCCCGAAGCGAACCAGTCATTATTTGGGTTCAGCGGGTCTGCCCTGTTTCCGATGCATTGTGTCGCGCCGTCATAGATGGGCAGGTTTGTGACTTCATAGCAGGTGCGTGGGATGCCATTGTTGATTGGCACGTCCGCAAAGCGCACATCCACTGATCTCCCCCAGGGATAGCCATCGGAAGCGTACCAGAAGGAAGGAACTACCATGAAGTGAACATGCTCGGAAGTGCTGTAGCCGGTATCATCCGTGTCGCCAATGTAGACTCCCCGCCCGACATAGACACCCGGAACAAGATGGTTAGGGATGGTGGCGTAGGCAAGATGAAGATAGATCTGATACGCCCCACCGACAACATCCTGCAGCATAATGTAATTGGTACAGCTGGTGTTGCCATCCGCGCAACTGTCTCGCGAAGAGACAACCGTGCCTGCCCGGGCTGCAACCAGGGGGAAATGACCCACGTCGGTGAAGTCGTAGGCGTAATGGCAGAACTCCTGGGTGCAGCTTGGATAACCGAGGGGGGGATAATCATGGAAATGGAGCACAGAGCCCTCGAGCTTGTGGGCAGTGCCCGCCACATAGGGAAGGTAATAGCCCCAGATGGTTTGAAGGCTTGCAGTTGGCGCTGGTTCATTGGCAGGTTGTAATTCTGCCGGCAAGTATCCTTCAGGTAACCGGCTGAGGGCTTCATCCCAGCCCGAGTCACCTCTCAACAGCACATGCCAGCCGTCGGTGGAAAGAGTTGCCAATACGATGCCGGGTTCTGTGGCGAGGATCCGCCCGCTATAGTCGCGCAGCGCCAGCCAGAGGACAGCAGTTTTTCCGTCAGGGGAGATGAATGCCTCATCCAGCACCGGCTCGAATATGTCACTGATTGGGTTATCAATATTAGCAGCCAGAAATTGATTATAGCGTTGCTGGTATGCGGTCCAAAGCACTTGCTTCTGGGCATCTCTCGCGATCTGTGGTGGCTGCGTCTCGGCAGAGACAAGCAAAGCCAAAGCGATCAAGCCCAATACCCCCTTACCAATCACTGGAATAACATGGAGCGTAATTTTCTTACATGAACAAAAAAAATATTTCATGGCATATACAGTGCAAGTTTTGAGCTAGATTTAAGGCGTGTTTAGTTTCTGATGAGATGAATCCACATGAACCAAAATCATTAATTTTTTTTTACTGGAAAAAATAGCTATCTTTAAAAAAGAAACCACAGTTCTCATTATGCAAGTATTGGACCAGGGATAGTTGCAGTGCAAGTATTAGTTGCCGAGTTTCCCATTTTGACGAAAAATAGTGATTTCAACGAGGACAAAGCTGTGCTTAAGGACACTAAGATCAAATTCAAGACCATACTCTGTAGGCAAGCTATCGCTTTGACAGAAAAGGAGAAGGTGTTTTTACAAAGAAATAGACCTGTTGCTACGACGAAAAACGATCTTTAATCTGTCACATCGTGCCCTTTGGGTATTGCGAACCTCTGTTGTGACACGTAGTGTACTATTTCGTAAGCAATCTAAACTCTTCATAGACTTAATCTCCGGAGGAAGCAAAATCACGTTTGCTAATCGCGAGGCAAAATTGGTATCGGTATGGTTGTAAACCAATTACGGTCCTTGAGGTTGAGAGTTTAGATTGCTTCGTTCCTACTTTGTACGCAAGCAGTCGCAATGACAGATTAAGTCGTAGGGCGGAATGCGCTTCCACCTGCCCTCGCTGCGAAGCAGCAAGGGTTGCGCACTCCGCCAGGTTTGGGCGTTCACAGGGGGCATGATGGGGACGTCTG
>DDWY01000087.1 GCA_002347705.1 Anaerolineaceae bacterium UBA2274
GCCCTGGATTAAAAACCGGGGCAGGTGAGACCGGCAAGATCAAGAGCTGTCATTGCAACAGTCTTTTAATCTGTCATTGCGAACTTCTTTTGTGAAGCAATCTAAACTCTCAACCTTAAAAACTAACCGCGGTTCACAACACTGCGTGAATTTTGACCCGGATTCTTCTTCCTCTAGATATTTGGTTCGTAAGCAATCTACAATCCAGGTTTTCCAAGAACATAGCAGGTAACAAGATCACATTTAAAATTCCCAAAATGTTTGTGAACACCTTACGTTATTTGAGTGCAAACAGTTTAGATTGCTTCGTCCCTCGCAATGACAGCTCTTGATTGTGCCTGTCTTTGTTATTTCCAAAGTGAAACAAAGAGATTTAGGTTTGTGTTGCAGTGAGCCCGCAAGAAGTCATCAACTAAAAAGGTTGTAGGGTTGGCTCATTTCACAGCTTCGCTGGTATTCCGTCCGACCTGCGATTACTTCACACCGTAGCGTTGGTACGCAACCATGGGTGAGCGCATCAAGGTAAACAGAAAAGATTGCCTGTGGGGTGAGGTTTGTGATGTCAGGTTCAAAAGCGGAACCTGACCGCATGGAAGTTTGTAAATGATGAGTAAAGAGGTAGTGGTTCGCGGTTTGTAGGATTGATGAACGTGCAAAGCCTCCCCGTGTGGGATCCCTCGACTTCCCTGTCAATCCGACTTGCAAAATAGAACAATTGTGCTATATTATACCCGCAATGCAGCCCCCCGCACATTAACAAAAGATATTTGCAAGCAAACAGCCATCTGGCACCATCAAAAAACGTTGCAAATAGTGCAAATGGTGCAATTAGCAAGTATCAGGGAGCAGGAAACAAATGGCACGGAAGGGTGTCCATCCCGTACAAATTAACAAAGAAATGGCGTTATGAAAAAAACCAAACTTCTGAGCCAGACCGAGAAAAGCAAAGAATTGGACGAGGTTTTATAATGAACGCATGGCAAAGACAATTACTGGACGCAAAAAGGTCTGGCAGTTACTCGAAACTGTCGGCAAAGGGGATGCCGGTGAAGTGCTGCGCGTACAGACTGATCTCGGGCGCGAACAGGGTGTTATGAAGCGCCCAGTGCAAAACGTCTCTGGAGGCACTATTGTACGCCAGGCTATGCAGATCGAAAACGAAGGCAAGGTTCTGGCGCTGTTGGAAGGGCTGGATATTGAAAGGCATGGTCAAAAAATCCACACACCGCTGCTATTAGACCAAAGCCTTGAGGGCACATCTTCGACCGCAAACCTGTTCATCGTCAGTGAGGAAGTCTCGGGGGTGTCGATCTCAGAATTATTACGTCGCAAGCTGCAGGGAGGTTCGCCGATTTCCCAGGCACTTGTCCTGAAAGTCCTGGCGGCAGCTTTCCAGATGCTGAAGAATGTCCATGAAAAAGGTGTGATCTGGAATGACGTCAAGATGGATCACATTTTCTGGGATGCTGAAAACAAGGTCCTTTCCTTCATTGACTGGGGCAACAGCCTTTCCCTCAACAGCGATACTTCCGATGATAAAGCCACCCCCATGCTGGATTATCAGCAACTGCTCGAGGAAGGCCGGGCATTGATTGAACAAACCTCTCCGGAGCTGATCGCTGATATTGGCTGGCCTTTGAGTGCGAGTAAATTGGATGACCTTGAAATACATCACCTGCAAATGCGGGTAGAGTATATGGAAGCCTACCTTTCCATGCGCATCATCGAATACAAACTGCTCTTCAGTCGCTATCTGAAAAGTCTGGATTCGCTTGATGGACTGACCCGAACCCTGGAGCTGATGCACGCCTTGCAGCGACTGGGGGTGGAAGTTGATCCAAATGACCTGCTTTCAGCCAGTCAGAGCTATCTGCTTGAATTACTGGAACGTGGCGGAAACGAACAGGCGCAGGAAGTCTTCCAGGTATTGGAAACCGAACTGAACCATGACCTCTCCCCTCACTGGCAGCTCGCAGGATATCTCTTAAAGCATGCCGGCGATGGCAATCCCGCGAGGCTGGCGCAGTTGCTCCAAGCGATATTTGAGAGCAACTGGACTGACGCCGCGTGGATTTACCGGGAGAGTTTCTTATCAGAAAAAGAAGCCCCTGCGGATGACCCAGTAATAATATCTATGCGCAATTTGAAATTAAATTCAAATGCTTATGCGTTAATTATTGCTGACCTAACCGCTCTGCACGAACAAAGTGAACGCTGGCTGCAAACAGCCATTCAAAAAAAACTCGATCCCGAATCAATCAACACCCTGCAGAACCTGACCGATCGGATCAATCAGATAGAAGCCAACTGGCAGTATCTGCAGCCTGGTGAAAAGCTGGGAGATAAGTTTCTGTTATTACGCCAGGTACTGGAACGTTTCAGCGCGCTTCAACTACGCCCGGCTCTCGATTTACAAACTTCTCTTCTGGCAGCCATGTCGAGGATAAGGGAAATTTATCGTGCCTGGGCTGAATGTGACCTGGTCGCTGCCGGAAAGCAAACCAGGGAGCTGTTCTTGCTCGAACCAAGCCTCAATTATTTACCGGAGCTGGAAGCTGACTTTGACAAGATGAAGAATTGGCTGGATGTGCTGAACGAGGGTCCAGCGGAGAACCAGGCAGTAAACAATTTCGCCGTGAAACTGCTTGAGTGGCTGCCTCCCTTGGATCAGCGATTAGGCGAGGTGCCCTGGCTCAATTCTTTGCTCCACGCCCTCACGAGCATGAAAAACGCGCAGGCAATTGAGAACCTGCGCGAAGAAGCCCTGGCAGGTCAATGGCCTATGCCCTGGCTAAGCCTTCAATCGCTTCGCCTGGAAATATCTGAATCTTATCGCCATTCCATCCAACTGGATGCCTCTCAAAAAGCCATCTTGGCAGAATATCATCAGGCCCTGAAAGCCTCCCTGCAGCCTGCTGGAGCGTTAAAAAAAATCCGCCAGCATTTGCCGGCTTTCCACCAGGCATATAGCGACCTGGCAGCCGCATTCGCCGCCGTTTTTTCCCAACTCCGCGGCGAAGCCTCCCTGCCTGACCTCGAACTCTTCCCGCCTGAAGACCACAATCAGGTTGAGCAGGTGCTTCAGATGCTGACAGCCATTCGAAAATGGAAGGAACACATCCAATCCGGCAGTCCGGTAAATTTCGACTTTCCTGAAGCTTTGTTGCGCCATTGGGATATTCTCACCGAAACACGCAGCCTGAACGACACCTGGCAAAACGAGTTGCTGCCAAAGCTGAGCGAAATCAAGCAGAAACGCTGGCAGGAATTCCCGGTAGATTTAGCTTTCGGCAACGATGACTCCTTCGCGCTTGCCCGGGCTGCTTTGGCAAAGCTTCAACTGAGCTGGAAACGCATCCCCGAACAAGGCTTATACCGTGAATTGATCGAAGAGATGATTTATCAAATCGACAGCGCCCAGGCGCATTTCTTCAAATTCTGGCAGTCCCTGCAGCGTAGTGAATGCGTGGTAACGCGCTGGTTGAGCGGTAACTACCAGCCTAACTTCAGTGAAATTAACCAGAACATGCTCCAAATTGCCCGGAGGCTGCGAAGTGTGGAGCTGGCTATCAAGGTTGTAAACCAGCCGGAAATGGCGCGCACACGCATGGCGCAAAACAGTGCCGGAGAATTGATGTTCAGCCTGGTGCAGCTCGATGCGCACATCATGCCGCAATCGCGCAAGCCTTCAATCTTTCGCATCTGGCAGCAGCAGTTCCTTGAGCTGCTCAAGCAGGGCGACCGCAGGCACATCGTTGAAAGCATTCAAACCATAGAAGCGATCCACCCATTATTACCCTGGTTCGATGAGCTTGTACGGCGGGATGCAGATTACTTCAATTTGCCTGAAAGCCAACAATGGTAGAATAGCGAATTATGCGCGAAACAATTCTTGATTCTCAGAGCGGCTTTTATCTTGCAGAGCCGCTGGACACTTGGCTGACAGCTGCTCAGCAGGATTTTGCCATCCCCGAAGCTGGTGGCTCGAGCGCGCGCGTCTTTTTGCTGAAGAACGCAGTGGGCAAAACAGGCTTTGGACCTGATCCTGCCTTTAAGGTAATGCGGCACAACAAGATTGCTTATGCCAAACCCCTGTTCCTGGAAGAATTCAACATTCTTGCCGGGCTGCACAGCCTGAACGGACTGACGCCCATGCTGCAGGCAGGATACCTGAAACCTGCGCTCGGCACGGTCTGGCCGCCAGAAGTTGCGCCGCTCTCCAAGGTTTTGCAGAAACAAGGCGAGGCTACCGCAATCCGCGGCACGCTCGCGCTCTTTGATCTGGACGAGATCCAGGATGTCATCGATCAGTTCGAGGAACGTCTTCAGGACGGCTGGCTGGCATTCCTGATCCTGGAGCGCCGCTGGGAAGACAACCTCTATTTGCTTTGTGATGCCGGCTATACGCGCGGCAACTTCGTGCGCAACCTGAGCATGAAACAGGTTCTGGATATTTCCATCCAAATTTGCGACATACTCGAGCAAGCGCACGCAAAAGGCGCCATCTATCTGGATCATAAATTACTTCACTATTATTGGAATGAATATCGCCAAAAAGTGATCATGTTGGACTGGAACATCGGGCATTGGCTTCCTGAGAATTTCTCACCGGAAGTGCAGCATTCAGACATGGTACAGTTCAGCTCCCGCGCACTGCATCATATCTTCACAGGCAGACAAGCTCCGGGCTCTGTGGCAGTTGGTCCAAACCGACCGGAAGACATTGCCAACGCGCCAACCCACTACAAAGCGTCCTATTCGTTCGATGTCCAGAATCGGCTGAACGCCGATGAGATGGGCTTTCTTGAAAGCGCTCTGGACGGAAGCTTTCAGACTCCCACAGAGATGAAAGAAAAGCTCAAATTTCTATATAACAAAAGGCAATAGCCCCAAGCTTTGCTTTAACCCGAAAGGACCTCAATGATTAACGACCTCATTGAAAAGGCACTCAGCGTTTTATCGGATGCGTCTCCCAGTGATGATGCGCTTAGGCAAGTGGAAAGCGAACTCTCAACTTTGCTGGAAGCCCATGCCACCAACCGCCTCGGAGACGACATCAGCATTGATGAGCTGGAAGAAGCCAACCGGCTGCTGCGCGAAATCCGGCGCGAGAAATCCCGCCGGCTCGCAGGTCAGCCGACTCCAACCAGCGAAGAACCCACCTCCACCCCTTCCACGCCGGTAACCCCTTCAGCAAGTTCCGCTGAATCGATTTTCCAAACCACAACGCCCCTACAGGCTGCGAAAAATGCGGATATTCCTCCCCTGACACGCACCAACCTTGGGGCGGAACTCACTGCGGGCATTGATAACGACCCACTAAAGCGCTTTTTCCAATCCGCGCATGATCCCGAAGCCGAACGCTTGATGGACGAAGCGGAAGAGGCATTTTATAAAGGCAACTACCAGGTTGCCATCCCTCTTTTCGAAAAAGTCATTCAGATGGAACCAGGCTGGACGCGTGCCCAGGAGCATCACAGCGAGGCCGAGGAATACCTGCGTTCAGGCAACATTCCCTCGGTGGCCTTACCCCCCGAAGCTGGCAAAGCTTACGGTAAAGCCCAAAGCGCGGCGCGCGTTTTCCGCTACAAGGTGGCACTGGATTACCTGGACGAAGCTTTTGAACATCTGCAGGAAGCCGGCGTCAAACGCTGGCGTGAGGGCGAGGAACTGCGCCACGACCTTGAAAACCAGATGCAAGCCTATGATGTCTACAAAGAAGGCTTGAACCTGCTTTCGCAGGGGGAACTCGTAAGCGCTCTGGGGAAGATACAAACGGCTGCCAGCGCGGTAGCCATCCCCGAATATATCGATAAAGCCAACGAAGTCCGCCAGGACATTGGCATGCTCAACGACGTCAGCGACACAGTCAGCCTGAGCGGCAAGATCCCCCCGGCAAAATTGGCGGATGCCCGCACCAAACTGGAACGCATTCGCATGAAATACGGCGAAGTCAACCAACTGAGCCGTCTGCGCAACCGGCTGGACCTGTTGATCCCCGCCACCATTCAAAACCTGCTCGAAAACACGCAGCGCCTCAAGCTGGAAGCCTCCGAAGCCCCAACCGCATCTCTTGCGCGCCAAAAGGTGGATGCTGCCCGCGAAAATCTGGATTTGCTGCGCCAACTGGACGCCTACGACTCCCAGAGTCTCTCGCTCGAGAACGAGATCAGCACCCTCGAGACCGAAATTTATGCGAACGAAGATGCCATGACACGCGCGGAAGAAGCGCTGAAAACGGGCAACAAATTTTTTGCAATTGACGCCCTCAAAATCAGCGCAAAACCACGAAAACGCTTTTCGCAGGACCCAAAAGTCCTCGAGTTAAAGCGCGGATTTCTGCCAACCTACATCATCGGTGGACTGGCGGCTCTGGTTGCCTTAATCGTGATCGGATTGCTGATCTCTTTGGCATTCAGAGGGTTCTCCAATGCCGCTTACGAGCGCAACCTGGCACGCACGCCCACCATCACACCTACCCCCACCATCACGCTCACACCGACCATCACGCCTACTGCAACCATCACTCCCACGCCCACGCCGGACTATTCCCCCACGCCCACTTACACGGTCACGCCGACGCCGATCGTGGCAGTTCAAACTTTGAGAGAAGTGTGGGCGCGCAGTGACTGCTATGACAATTTCCGCGCGACTGGAAGCATCCCGGCTGGGATAACTTTGACCTTGCTGCCCATGGCTGAACGCCGATTCGACAACTTTAACCGGGAATGCGTCCTGGTTGAGTACCGAAGTGGTGACTATGCCATCCTTGGATATGTTTTAATGGCAGATGTGACGACCGTCCAACCATAAGCCTGGCAACCACAGCGATAACGCTCTCTGTCAAAGTGAGGGGGAGCGTTTATAATCATTGCTTGTACTGGAGAGTCGATGGAAACGCTTGAGGACAAATATCAACAGAGTTTAGATTGGATCTATAGCTGGATTGACTTCAGCATGAAGCGGCACGTGGACGACACCCACCGCTTTTTCAAGCTGGATCGCATGAACCAGCTGATGGACTTGCTCGGAAATCCGCATGAAAGCTTTCCATCAGTGCACGTGGCTGGCACAAAAGGCAAGGGCTCAACCTGTTCTTTCATTGCCACAGCCGTGCAGGCAGCTGGTTACAAGGTTGGGCTTTACACCTCTCCGCACCTGGTTGATTTCCGGGAACGCATCATCATCAATGGTCAGTGGATCAGCAAGGAAGATCTTGTCTCGCTCACTGATGAACTACGCCCGCTGACTGAAGTCGTTAAGGACGCCACCACCTTCGAGTTAACCACTGCCCTGGCACTCTTATACTTCAAGCAGCAGAAGGTCGATCTGGCTGTTCTGGAAGTGGGGCTGGGCGGCAGATTGGACGCGACGAATGTAATCAATCCGATTGTCTCGGTTATCACGCCTGTTTCCTACGACCACATGGCAGTTCTGGGCGACACCCTGACCGAAATTGCTTATGAAAAAGGCGGGATTATCAAACCCGGTGTACCTGTCGTCATCTCCCCCCAGGTTGATGAGGCAATGATCGAGCTTGTTCGCCTGGCAACGGAGAGAAAATCCCCTATCACACAGGTAAATAAATCCTTTAGCTACCACGAGCTCTCCCATACCCTTAGCGCGCAGAAGATTCAAGTGCTGCGAACAGACAGCCCAACCGCATCCAAACCCGACAGCCTGGCTCGCACTGAGCTCAAACTGAGTCTGCCGCTGCTTGGCAGGCATCAGATGGAAAATGCGGTCACCGCGCTGGCTGCCCTGGATGAATTAAAGCGGGCAGGTTTTAGGCTCAACCGTCGGGCAGTCCAGCGTGGATTCAGGCAGGTCTTCTGGCCAACACGTTTTGAGTTGCTGCGCCGCAAGCCGCCTGTCGTCATCGATTCAGCGCATAATGGCGATTCGATGCAGCGGCTTGTTGAAACACTTGACGAATATTTCCCCTCCAAAGAGTTCATCCTGATATTTGGAGCCTCCGCCGATAAAGAATTTGACTCCATGCTCAAATTTATTCTTCCCCGCGTTGAGACAGTCGTGGTAACCCAGTCGATTCACCCACGGGCCGCTGACGCAGACGAACTTAAAAATACAATTGAGCCATATGGCAAACCCGTGATTGCGTTTCAGCGCATGGAAGAAGCCCTGCCCGAAGCGTTAAGGCTGGCAGGTAAGCAAAAAGGAATTATTGTTACAGGCAGCATCTTTATTGCAGCTGCCGCCAGAGTGGTCTGGGCAGAAATGAAAGCCCAGCAACCAAATCAAAAAACACAGGATTAAACATGCCCCGAGATAATTTTTTGCAAGACCCTGATTTTTCCAAGCCCTTCAACCCGCCAGACCTGAGCGGATTGGACTCACTCAATTTCATCAAAAACCGCAAGGTGGACAAGCAAGGGCTGATTGAGGCTGAAATCATTTTCCGCAACGAAGGAGTAGTCTTGCCTGAATCAATGACCGCTCTACAGATCAGCAAGGATTCACCTGTCCTGGATGTGATTCGCGAGGCCTCTGATACTTATCAGACGGTCATCATGGCTTTTACCGAAGATGAAAACCTCTACACACCCGAAAACTACTACCCCATCGCGCTGGAATGTGCGGTCGGAAATCCCATCTTTGCGGACCAGAACACCGTAATTTTCCTCTTCCAGGCGCGCAGGCGTGTAAGGCTGATGAAACTTTGGTTGAACACGGATGATGTTGTGCAGGGAACGGCTGAAGTTGTTAAGGAAAAGACCAGTCAAGCCAAAGCCACCCTTGCGCTGCACCGCAGTGTGTTAAAGGCGGTTGAGTCCTGGCAATACCTGAGCAGCACCTCCTCACCCGACCTTACCAGCCTGATGAGCGAAATCAAGCAATCTGGTGTGCTTGCGGATTCGATTGCCACAACAGTAGACCTGACCGATGCACAGCGTTTGGAATTGCTTCAGGAAACCGACGGTCTGGCACGCTTGCGCATGGTGTATGCCATGCTGCTCCAGGAAAACGAGTTGATTGATCTCGAGAACTCAATCCAGGACCAGGTGCAGAGCGAATTGGACCGGTCTCAAAGGGAAGTCTTCCTGCGAGAGAAGATCACAAAATTCCAAAAGGAACTGAATGACGGACACTCAGCTGATCCGGAAATAAGAACTCTTGAAGAAAAGCTTGCTGCCTTAGACCTTCCGGCTGAAGTGCGCGAAGTTGCTGACCGGGAACTGAGCCGGCTGCAGTCCATGCCCATGTTCTCTCCCGAGACCGGAATGCTTTCCACATATGTGCGCTGGCTCGCAGACCTGCCCTGGACTGAATGTACCCTTGATAATCTCGACCTGAAGCGTGCACGCGAAGTTTTGGACCGCAATCATTTTGGCTTAAAACGCGCCAAAGACCGGGTGCTCGAATTCCTGGCTGTGCGCAGCCTGAAGCCAAAGAGAGAACGCCAGCCAATCCTTTGTTTTGTTGGTCCCCCTGGGACCGGAAAAACCTCGATGGGCAAATCCATTGCCGAAGTGATGGGCCGCAAGTTTATCCGCCTTTCACTGGGCGGTGTGCATGATGAAGCCGAAATCCGCGGGCACCGCCGAACTTACATTGGCGCTCTGCCTGGCCGTATCCTGCAGACCATGGCGAAAGCAAAGGTAGTCAATCCGCTCTTCATGCTGGATGAGGTCGATAAACTCAACGCTGATTTCCAGGGCGACCCTGCTGCGGCACTTTTGGAAGTTCTTGATCCTGAGCAAAACTTCAGTTTTTCCGATCACTATCTGGAGGTCCCTTACGACCTTTCGAAAGTTTTCTTCATCACCACTGCCAACACAGTCGCAAGCATTCCGCCAGCCTTACTGGATCGCATGGAAGTGATTGAGTTCCCTGGCTACATTGAAGAAGAAAAGCTGACCATCGCCCGCCAGTTCCTGATCCCTGAGCAACTCCTGGAAAACGGAATGGATGAGGAGGAGATCACCATTTCTGATGACGCCCTGAGGCTGATCATCAACAGCTACACCTATGAAGCCGGCGTCAGGAACTTTGAACGCCAAATCGGCAGCGTGCTGCGCAAGCTGGCAATCAAGAAAGCAGAGGGAGAATCCTTTGAACACACCATAGACCCTGAGCTCGTTCAGAAGCTGCTTGGTCCGGTTGAATTTTTCCCGATGACCGCCGAAGCAAAGGATGAAATTGGGATGGCAACTGCCATTGCCTGGACCGAAAACGGCGGTGAAATTATGCCAATCGAGGTGCTGGTTATCGGCGGCAAAGGGAACCTGCAGATAACCGGTCAGATTGGCGACATTATGCAGGAATCCGCCCAGGCAGCCCTTAGCTACCTTAAGTCAAAAGAAGCTTTATTCAACATTCCTGAGGACTTTTTTGAGGATGTGGACATCCACGTGCATGTTCCGGAAGGGTCCATCCCCAAGGACGGACCCAGCGCGGGCATCACACTGGCCACCGCCCTCACTTCTGCGGTGCTCTGCCTGCCAGTTAAGCATGATGTGGCGATGACAGGTGAGATTACTCTGCGAGGGAGAGTGCTGCCGATTGGCGGCGTCCGTGAAAAAGTGCTGGCTGCCAACCGCGCGGGCATAAAAACGGTCCTTTTACCCAGCCGCAACGAAAAAGATCTGGTGGATGTTCCCCAGCAAGCACTCGATCAGATGAATATCATCTTTGTCGATCACATGGATGAAGTTTTGGCGCAGGCATTTGAGGGTAAATTGACCTTCAGCCGTTCGCCAAAACCACGAAGCGCAGGCAAAAAGAAAGGCACACCCAAAAAAGAGGATGTGCCAGCTGATGATTAATAAATTTTGGGATTGCTAGCTATCTTCGGATTTGGGCTGCAGGCTTTTAATGCCGTTTTGAACTTGCTGCAGCACATGTTTCAGCTCGCGTTCCAACCCACCAAGGGTTTCAACGACATATCTGTCTGCTTCCGCCTGGGTTTGTGCTGATTCGATGCGAGCCTGCTCACTAAGTTCTTCGATTTTGACCTGCGCAGCCTGATAGATTTCAGATTTTTCCACCATCTTCTCGCTCTTTTCACGCGCCAGCGCGACGGTACGATTGGCTTCTTCCTGCGCTTGTGCCAGGATGCGGTCTTTTTGAGCGATCACTTGCTGGGCTTTTTTAATTTCGTCCGGGATGGAAATGCGCATCTGGTCGATGATGTCCATAAAGGAATTTTCATCCACCACAACATTGCGAGAGAGTGGAATTGGCTTACTATTGTTGAAAAGTTCTTCGAGGCGATCGACAAGATGTAAGATATCCATTTTTTAATCTCCGTGAAACTCGTTGATTCCCCCTTAGTTTATCACTAAACGCAAAATTATTTATTGACCTTATGTACGCAAGCTGGTCCCCAATTTGTGGTGGATTTGGGAGCAAGTATTGCTCACTTTGCTCGTTGGGATTAGCTTGTCAACCCTTGCCAAAATAATAAACCGGACCTGTAGATACCGTGGTGAATGTCAAGCGGAAAGGGCAATATTTCTTCCATTAACCGGGTCAAAGGGCTTCCCAGACTTCAACACGGTATCTACAAGAAACTATTCCGATGGATTAGTTTGAGGCGCGGGATCGTAGTCCAGACCCTTAAAGCTCTCTTTGAGCGCGAGGTTGACAATTGGCGGCACCATACTGCTGACATCCCCACCTAAGGAGGCAATTTCCTTGACGGTTGATGAAGACAAGAAGGTATTTTCTTCAGTTGTGATCAAAGCGATTGTGTCAATATCCGCGTCCAGGCGATTGTTTGCCAGAGCCATGCGGAATTCGTATTCAAAGTCGGAAAATACCCGTAAGCCCCTCACAATTCCCTTGGCACCAATCTCACACGCAAATTTCACTGTAAGACCGGAGTAGCCCAAAACTGTGATCCTGTCCTCTGACTTGAGCACTTCCCGCACCAGGCTGATGCGCTTTTCAGGGGAAAAAAACAGATTTTTCAGCGGCTTATCATAGACCGCCACGACTACCTCATCAAACAGGCGTGCGGCGCGCATGGCGATATCCACATGACCGTAGTGGATGGGGTCAAAAGTGCCAGGGAACAAGACTTTTGTCATCAGCTCACATCTCCCTCACCATCACTCGATGGCAGTATTTTTCTAACAGCCTGTCTCAAAGGCAGGTGTTCCGGTAATTCCAAACTCGGGTCGGCTTCAAGTACTTCCTCCGCGACCTCCCGGGCAAGATGGATCAAGCGCACGTCTGCCAGCGAAGCCATTTTGAACTCGTTGAAACCCGCCTGACGGGTACCAAGGAAGTCACCAGGACCTCTATCTCGCAAGTCCTGCTCTGCCAGAGCAAAGCCATCATTGGTCTGGGTCATGATCAGGAGCCGATTATTTTCAGCGGCATCTTCAGTGTCTGGTATCAGGAAACAATAGGAAGGCGCATCACCGCGCCCAATTCGACCCCTGAACTGGTGAAGTTGTGCCAGCCCAAAGCGGTTAGCCCCTTCAATGATCATGATCGAGGCGTTGGGAATATCCACCCCAACTTCGACCACCGAGGTTGAGACCAAAATATCAAAGTCGCCTTTGCGAAAACGCAGCATCACGTCGTCTTTCTCAGCCGCTTTGAGCCTTCCATGCACCAGCCCCACCCGTAGTTCAGGGAAGACCTCCTTTTGGAGGCGTTCCTGCTCTTCCACAGCGGCCTTGACCTCCTCATTCTCGCCGGCTTCCACCAGCGGGTAGATGATAAAAGCCTGGTGCCCGAGCTCCACCTCATCCCGGATGCGATCATAAACTCTTTCACGTTCAGTCGGGAAGGCAATGCTGGTCGTAATGGGCAGGCGTCCTTTGGGCATTTCGTCCATCACGCTCACATCCAGCCCGCCAAAAACTGTTAGCTGGAGGGAACGCGGGATTGGTGTGGCGGTCATGACCAGCAGGTGGGGATTGTCACCCTTGTTGCGCAGGGCAGCCCTTTGGGCAACGCCAAAGCGGTGCTGCTCATCCACAACTGCGATCTGCAGGTTGTGGAATTTGACCGGATCTTCGATTAGAGCATGCGTGCCAATCAGAAGTTTGATGTAGCCATCTTCCAGTCCTTTGGCAATTTCCTTGCGATCGGATTGGGAGCTATCTCCGGTCAATAAGCGCACTTGTCCCGGTTCAAGGAATGCTGCCTGCTTTCCACTGCTTTCGGTCAGCAAGCGCAGCGAAGTCTGGTAGTGCTGCTCTGCCAATATGCCGGTGGGTGCCATAAAAGCCGCCTGCGCGCCGTGAGAAATGACCATTGCCATTCCCACCAAGGCGACGATAGTCTTGCCAGAGCCGACATCCCCTTGCAGCAGGCGGTTCATGGGATGCGCACTCGAGACATCCTTGCGAATCTCATTAATTGTGCGCAACTGGGCACCGGTGAGTTCATATGGAAGTGCGTCAATCCGAGCCTGCAGCCAATCATCCGCAACCGGATAGGACTTACCGCTTAATTCGAGCCACTGCCTTTTCTGCTGAATGATCCCAAGCTGCTGAAGGAACAGCTCATCGAAGGCCAACCGCCTTTGTGCGGCTGCCAGATTTTGCATATCATCTGGGAAGTGCACCTCGTTGAGGGCTTGCTGCAGTCCAATTACCCTGGCACGCTGACGGATCTGTTCTGTCAGAGTTTCTTCCATGCGGGGCACCCAGTACTTCAGCGTTGAAAAAATCGTCCGCCGCAGCCATTTTTGGGTTACTTTGGCTGTCAGTGGGTAAACCGGTACAATGCGGTTGGTGTTCAGCTGCTGCCTGTCAAGGGGCTCATACTCCGGGTGCCAGATGACCGGACGCCCCATATAAATGTCTATCTTTCCGGAGATGGAAATCATCATATCCTGGCGCAAACTGCGAAGAAGCCACTCCTGGTTGAACCAGAGCAACCTCAGGCTGCCGGTGCTGTCAGTAACAACTGCTTCAATCAGGGTACGGCCTTTTCGGGTCGGAATTCTGACAATACTGCTCACACTGGCAACAATCGTAGCCTCTTCGCCAAAACGCAGTTGATTGATGGTTTTCAACTTTGAGTAATCATCGTAGCGGCGCGGAAAATGGTAGAGCAGATCACGTATGCTCAAAATGTCGAGCTTGGCAAGGTTCTTTACCTGGTTATCCCCCACACCGCGAATCACGCTTACGGATGCGTCCAGACCCATTTGCGGCTGGCTGGGTCTAGCTGATGGCTCAGATTTGCCCGATTTTTTTGCCTGGCTGGTTTGCGCTGCCTTTTTTGCGGCGGGTGCAGCTGAAGGCTTTGGGGCTGACTGAGTGACAGGTTTCGCGCTTGGCTCGGCACCAGGGGCTGGAGGGAAATTGCCAATCTCTGTCAATCCCAACCAGGAAGTCAGTTCGATCAGTTCTTTTCTGCGATCCTCCGGGGATTTTTCCTCGTACTTGCGCAAGAGCTGCAAAACCTTTGCAATCAGGGGCTCTGATAATCCAGACTCGCGTGCTTCGGCTGGCCAGTTATTTGCAAGCGCGCCGAATCCACCCACCACAGCTGTATTTTGATAGCCTTTGCGGCGTTCCAGCTTGATGAAATTCGCATACTTTTCTGTGACTTTAGCCATATGAGGATCCATTTCAATGGCCTAATCATAATCGATTTACGGAGGTTTTCCCACAGATACCAGCGGCTGAATCGCCATAATTGACTCCATTTCCCGTTCTGGAAAACCATCAAAGGCAGTAAACAGTTCTTTTCTACGCGCAATAATATTTTATTTTAAAATGCTATAGTTGGTTTGCTCGCTTGAGGATTACAAGGAGTTTTAGAGAAAACAAAACGATCTTTCGACCGTGCTCCAAATCCCACTGAGTTTCGCTTGTAAGTGTCCTGACCAGCTGCCCATCAGAGGGTCTCTCTGTCATTGCGAACATTCCTTGTGAAGCCATCTAAACGCTATCAAGAACCAGGATGCCGAAAGTAAGCAGGTCATTTATTCGCACGAAAAAAATATATGGATTAGGCATCATCGGAAATCACCAGTTGTCCCTGAGGTGCAAAGTTTAGATTGCTTCGTCCCTCGCAATGACAGACATTAAATTCAACGAGGCTCGTCTAAACACAAAGAAGGGAATTCGGTTACTAACATCTGATACTGGCAATCTCTCTATTAGTGATCGCTAGGAATAAAAAAACGGCCTTGCGACCGTTTCTAAATCTCACTGCAAATCCTATTCAAAGGCAATGATCAACTGGTAATGCGGCTGACCGCCTTCGTGGATTTCAATCTCTTTGTCCGGGTATTCCTCGCGAATCTGATCGCCAAGCTTGTTAACCTGCTGTTGGTTTATGCCTTCCCCGTAGAAGAGGGTTATCCGTTCAATATCTTCCAGGTCTGCCTTTTGGAACAATTCCTTCAGAGCTCCTTCAATCGTAGCCGCGGATGAAACCAGTTTGCCATCGTATAGAGCAATGACCTGTCCTTTTTCTACCTGCACACCTTCGATCTCTACCGAGCGGGTGGAAATGGTGATTTCGCCAGTATGCACCTCGGTAATCGCCTCACGCATGGATTCTTCATTTTCCTCAAGGCTGCCATCTGGCATCAATCGCAGCATGGCTGCAAAGCCCTGCGGAGCATTGCGAGTTGGAATGACGGCAATTTTCTTGACGCTCACCTTGGCCGCGTTCTGGGCAGCCAAAATGATATTTTTGTTGTTCGGCAAGATTACAATCTTGTCCGTTGGCAGGTTCTCAAAGGACGCAACCAGCTCTTTGACGCTGGGGTTCATCGTCTGCCCGCCCTGCACGATAGCTGCCACTCCCAAGCTGGCAAAGATGCGCGTGAGACCTTCTCCCGGAGAAACCGCCACCACTGCCACTTCGCCAGGATTGACTTTTGCCAGGGTCAATTTGGCGTCTTCTTTACTGCGACCGTTCATCTGCTCCTGGAGGTTTTCCATCATAATTTTCTTGACGATACCGAGGCTTTCGGTGTAGGCAATCGGCTCATACCTTTTGTCCAGGGCGGTATGGATGTGCATCCGGTAAATACCATCACCCTCACCCACCTGGATGCTTGTGCCGATCTCAGTCAGCCCTTCATAATAGTGATCCAAAACGAAATTACCGTTGGGAGTAAAGTCAATCACAACCTCATAGTCCTGACCCTCTTCAACGTTTTCCAGGGCGTGGCTCAGGTCGAGCTCAGCCAGGGGTCGCAACACCGCGCCGGATGGATCCAGAGAGAGTCCCTGCAGCATGCGCAGCATGCCTTCGAAGATGTAGAACAAACCCATGCCGCCCGAGTCCACCACACCAGCCTGCTTTAGGATTGGCAGCAGTTCCGGGGTATTTTTCACACTCACATCGCCGGCTGCCACAATCGCCACCAACATCTCGCTCAGGTTGGAATCCTCCCTCAGAGCTTCCTCTGCTGCAGTGGTCATATCCTTCATAACGGTCAGGATGGTGCCTTCCACAGGGCGAACAACGCCTTTGTAGGCGGTGTTGCGGCCTTCTTGCATGGCTCGCAACAGCAAACCGGTATCCATCGTTTCATAATGGTCAAGCGCGCGTGAGAACCCGCGCCAGATCTGTGAAAGGATGACACCACTGTTGCCTCTGGCTCCCATCAGAGCGCCTTGCGCAAAATGACGGCCTGTTTCGCCCACATTGGTCGAGCGATTTTGATCGGCTTCAGCAAATGCCGCCTGCATGGTAAGGACCATGTTGGTACCGGTATCGCCATCAGGCACCGGAAAGACGTTCAATGAGTTAACATACTGCTGGTTGGTTGTTAGCCAGAGCAAACCAGCTTCAAAGAGTAACATTAACCCATCGCCGTTAATGGGAGACTTCAATAGCCGGTGGCGTTCAGCCTCATCAGGCAGGGTTCGGTAAATTTCGTTCATTCAACACCTATCAACATTTTATTAATCCGGGTTACTTATTCGCAAGCCCCTGACATGGACATCTACCCGCGTAACCGGGATTCCCATGGTTTTTTCGACACTATACTTGACGCTTTCTGCAACCGAATCCGCCACTGATTTAATCCGGAGACCATATTCGATGATCAGATTAAGCTCGAGAGTGACCCCGTCTTCCTCCGAAATGACCAAAATGCCCACATCGGCTTCTTTCTTGAAAAAGCGCGAAACAGTTTCGGCAGGATTCGCTGGCGCCAGGCTGATTACGCCATAAGATTGCAAGGCGGCATTGCGGGCAACCGTCTTGATTGCCTGCGGGAGGATGAAGATGCTGCCTTGTTGATTACTTTGAGTTGTCATAGAAATCCTCTTTCTCCGCAAAATATGCTTGATTCTTTTCTCGTTATCTGTTATTATAATTTCTTGCGTGTGTTGTAATGAATACACATGCAGCCTGAAATTATAATACATAAGAGGTAACAAGATGGCAAAGTGCAGTCAATGTGGTAAAACCACAACTTTCGGTCATAATCGCAGTCACTCGCTGGTGGCAACCCGGCGTAAATTCCTGCCCAATCTTCAGCGCGTCACTGTGATGGAGAATGGCAGAAAAGTTCGTAAAGTCCTTTGCGCACGCTGCATCAAAACTTTGACCAAAAATTACAACTAGTTTGTTAACCCACAAACGATCAAAAAGTCGCGTTTGCGGCTTTTTTGATTTTAAATCAATGCATCCCGCAAAGCACGCACCCCACCGGCGATACCCTCGGGATGTTTAAAAACTGCGGTCCCAGCTACAAAGTTTCGCGCGCCAGCTTCATAATTGGCACCGATCGTGGCAGCCGTAATGCCGCCGTCCACTTGAACGATCGCCTTTGATCCCTGCTCGTCCAGGATCGCCCGGGTTTGCCGGATTTTGTCGATCGCCTGCGGAATGAAAGTCTGGCCGCCAAAGCCGGGGTTAACTGACATGATCAACACTAAGTCCACCATATCTACCAAAAGCTCCAGCGGATCCACAGGCGTACCCGGATTGAAGGTCAGCCCGGGTTTCACGCCCAGTTTGCGGATAATCTGCAGGGTGCGGTGAATATGCGGGCAGGTTTCGTAATGCACCGTCAGGTAATCCGCGCCAGCAGTAGCAAAGGTTTTCAAATGTTTCTCAGGCTCAACGATCATCAAATGCACGTCTAAAGGCAGTGAAGTTGACCTCTTGCAGGCCGCGACAATATCAGGACCAAAGGTAATGTTCGGGACAAACCTGCCATCCATGACATCAATGTGAATGGCGTCCGCGCCAGCTGCTTCGCAGGCTTGCAGATCTGAACCAAGTTGAGTGAGATCAGCAGAAAGGATTGAAGGGGAAATCAAAGCAGCCATAACACCTCGCATCAGGGTTTGAGTAACAAGTAGACGTAAAACCAAAAAGGAATTAAGCCCAGCAATAACATCGCTGCCAACAAGCCCAGCGACCAGGTCTTCCAATCAATAGGCGCTCTAACCCGTTCCTCTGCCAGGATTTCCATGTTTTCCTCTGTGGATTGGTTCGCTTGCGAGAGAAAGGCAAGATTTGTGGGAGTTCTTTCCGCCGTAGATGGTGTAAATTCTTTGGCTGGAGTGGGCGTGGGGGTATGAGCGGAAGGCTCACCAACAGGCACCGGGTTTGGCCGCACCTGTTCCAGCTTGGGAAGTTGCTGAAGATTCTCGTTTGGAAAGGAAACCGACCGTTCAGTTTCATAAAAACCCATCAGCGGTCTTCCGAGCTGATCCGCTGTGCGATAGCGAGCAGAAGGCTCCTTGGAGAGCACCTTTAGAATGATCTCCTCCAGTTTGGCAGGGATGCTGGTGTTGTAATAGCGGGGTGCCACAGGCAGGTCCTCGCGATGCATACGCGCCAGCTCTGCAGAATCGGAAGCAATAAATGGCAATCTGCCAGCCAGCATCTCGTACAGGATCACACCCAGGGAGTAAACGTCTGAAGCCGGAGAAGGCGGCATCCCGCTGGCTTGCTCCGGCGAAAAGTAGTGCGGTGAACCCCAGACAACTTCGCTGCGTTCATCAGGCGAGATGGTCGACAAGGCGCGCGCGATGCCAAAATCGGTTACTTTCAGACGACTCTCCGGAGTGACCAGCATGTTGTGGGGTTTGATATCACAGTGCACCAAGCCAGCGCGGTGGGCATACCCCACCCCACCACAAGCCTGGATCATCAACTCCAGTGCCTCGGTGATGCTGAAACGCTCCTTTTGCTTGATAAGCGTTTTCAGGTCGGTTCCTGGCATATATTCCATTACGATGAAAAGGTGCTTCTGGTCAAGACCGAAGTCGTGCACAGTGACAATGTTTGGATGGGAGAGGTTTGCGGCTGCCTTGGCTTCCTGTCGGAAGCGTTCGCGAAAGGCAACATCCTGGGAGAAATCTTCACGCAGGGCTTTAACCGCCACATAACGCTCAAGCATCAGGTCTTTGGCTTTGTAAACAATGGCCATGCCGCCTGTGCCCAGCGTTTGTTCGAGTTGGTAGCGATCATTAAGGATGCCGAGAGTGCTCATACGATGCCATTATAATGCAAATCGAAAGGCCATCAGTCTCTGGTAAGGCTCGGGTAAGGCTTACAGGTGATCCTCCGTCTTCCCTTTAACAGCATAAGGCTGTCAACACACATACTTATTCGCAGACCTTGTACATACTGATGACCAATTCTCTTTGCACGGCTTCAGACCCCCTGTTTAAGACCGCAAAACCTTTCCTTAAAACTCTCTTCATTAAGTGGCTACGCGCAGTGAGATTTAACATCTCAACTTGACCCCCTTGAAAATGCGAAAAATCAATATTTCTTTGCAAATTGCATGCCCAATTACTTGCTTTTTTGGCATTAGGGGTCTATAATGTGTGCAAGATTGTCATAAAGTGTCAGAAAGTGTCACAAAACTGAAAAGAAGCGCTGGTGAACCGGCGCTTCGGCAATTAAAGGGAGTTTAGAACAAATGTTTTATGGAAGGTTCGAACACAATATTGACAAGAAAGGTCGGATGACTGTTCCCTCCACTTACCGCGAACAAACCGTCGGCGATCTTGTCTGCGTGACCAAAGGGCTGGATGGTAATCTAATGGCCTATTCCAAAGACAAGTTCGACATCATCGCTGACTCGATCAACAGCATTTCCATCACGGATCCTGACTTGCGCTCCATGCGCCGTGAAATCCTGGGTGGTTCAGCTGAACTCACTTATGACACTGCTGGACGCATCCTCATCCCGACACACTTGCGGAAGTTTGCCGGCATTGAGGAAAAAGTGGTCATCATCGGCGTAGGAGACAGCTTTGAGATCTGGGCTCCCGAACAGCTTGACGCAGAAGAAAACGCGAACGGCGATCCGAAAGCCAATGCTGAACGCTGGGCAATGTTCAATATCAATACCAGAGGAAATTGAGGAAAGCGGTGAGCGAGGACCCCTTCCCGCACCGCCCGGTACTTTACAAAGAAACAATTCAATATCTGGCTCCCTCGAGCCCGAAGCGTTACCTGGATTGCACTGCCGGAGCCGGCGGTCATTCTGAAGGCATCCTGACCGAGAGCGCTCCATCTGGAGAACTCCTGGCACTGGACCTCGACCCACTGGCGATCCATCTTACCAGGCAGCGCCTCAGTCCTTTCGGCGATCGCGCGCAGGTAGTGCACGCATCTTACCTGCAGAGTGCCGACATCCTGCAAAACATTGGTTGGCAGGGCGTTGACGGGATTGTGATGGATTTGGGCGTGTCCTCCATGCAGCTCGACCAAAGCGAACGCGGCTTCTCCTTCAGACACGACGGTCTGTTGGATATGCGCTTTGACCCTACCCAGGGTCAGACTGCCGCTGATCTGGTGAACAAACTGGGGGAAGCTGATCTGGCAGACATTATCTGGCGCTACGGTGAGGAACGCTTCTCCAGGCGCATCGCCCGGGCAATTCTGAGAGCCAGACCCTTGACAACTACGGGGGAATTGGCAGAGGTTGTGCGGAATGCGATTGGCAGGAGCAAAGAAAAGCAGGATCCCGCCACCAGAACCTTTCAAGCCTTACGAATTGCGGTCAACGACGAACTCAAGACCGTTGAACAGGCAATACCAAGCCTGATTGCACTTTTAAACAAACATGGACGCCTTGCGGTCATCAGCTTCCATTCTTTGGAGGACCGACTGGTGAAACAGGCTTTCAAACGCGAGAGCATCGACTGCATCTGCCCTCCCGAGCAGCCCGTCTGCACCTGTGGGCATAAAGCCAGCGTCCGGTTATTGACCTCCAAACCGATCACAGCATCAATGGCAGAGGTCGAAAGCAATCCGCGTTCCCGCAGTGCAAAGTTGCGGGTAGTTGAGAAGTTATAGAGGAATGGCACGGAAACTGCACGGAAAAGGCTATGAAAAAGAATCTCGTACAAGCCTATAAACAAGCCCCCTGGCGAACGCAAATCCAGTGGATTGGCATATTCTTGCTGGTCCTGGTTGGGGTTGCGGTGATTGCCGGCGTCTACCTGATGATCAGCGGGCGTGCTGCCGCCACCGGAAGGCGTATTCAGAGCCTGGAAGCTGAAATCAGCGCTCTTGAAATGGAAATCAACGATCTCAAGACTCAGTACGCGCAAGTGTCCTCTGCAAAATCCTTAAGCGAAAGAGCAGAAGCACTGAACATGACTTTGTTGGATCCTCTCAAGGCGATGTATATTGAAGTCCCCGGCTACATACCCCCTTCCCAGCCAGCACTGGCACCTCCCCCCACCGTTGAAGACATCAGCACTCCCGTGCTCTTGCCGGAATTTACTGCTTCCTTATGGGATTGGCTCCGGCTGCAGGTTTTCATTGAACCGAATCTATCAGCAGAATCGACCGAAAGTAATGATACCGGGCTTATTTCACCCGCTCCGACAGAGGTGACTCCATGAGAACCACAAATTGGAATCGTTTCTTCATTATTTGCGTGCTGGCAAGTGTGATTGCTGGTATGGCTGGGATCCAGTTGATCCGCATCCAAAACATTGAGGGCGCAAAACAGATTCTGGCTGACAGTGAAGCCTACCAGGGAATCAATCGCATGATCTATCCCGAACGCGGTAGTATTTACGACTCGGATGGCAGGCTTTTGGCTGGCAACGAAGTGGTGTATGAGGTCGGTCTGGATCTGCAAGCTATTCAACAGCCTGAAACCGTAGCCTCAGTCGCTTCGAGCGTCCTGGGTTTGGATTATTCCCGGGTTCTTGGCTACGCGCAAATGACTCCGGGAAATGGTAACCCCTACTTTATCGTGCTGGATGGCTTTGTCAGCAAAGACAAAATCGCCCAATTAGAGTCCATTAAAGAAGACTATGCTAACCGCAGCACCAAACGCGGTGAGGTTCGCCCCAACCTGCTTGGCCTGGTTTGGACCGCAAACAACAAACGCAGCTATCCCGAAGGCACTCTGGCTTCCAACATGCTGGGCTTCTACAGCTTTCTCGACCGCACAGATGGTATTGGCTATTTTGGCGTGGAAGAAGCCTATGACGATCTGATGGCTGGTGAGCCCAAACAGGTTTACTCGGCCATTGATCCCAACCTGCTGACCTCCTTGGAAGAAGTCCCTCCAGGTGTAACGGTGCAATTGACTTTTAATCGCGAGATCCAGGCCATGACCGAAAAGAAACTGGATGAGGCAATTGAATGGTCTGGTGCTGAAAATGGAACCATCATTGTTTACAACCCCGAAACTGGCGAAATCATTGCCATGGCGACAGCCCCCAGATTGGATCCCAACGAATACTGGAATTATTCCGAACTATTCCCCAATCCAAAGCCGTTCAACAGCGCGATCAGCAGCACCTACGAACCTGGATCTGTCTTCAAGGTTCTCACCATGGCGGCCGGTTTGGATTCGGGTGTCGTCACAGCAAATACAACCTTTAACGACACTGGCTCCCTTTACGTCGGCGGAGCAACCATCTACAACTGGAACATGGGCGGCTGGGGTGAAGTGGACATGACCGGCTGCATGCAGCATTCTTTGAATGTTTGTCTTGCCTGGCTGGGAATGGAACTTGGACCAGACCGTTTCTATTCTTACATGAAATCCTTTGGCTTTGACCGCAACACCGGAATCGATTTGGGTGGAGAAAGTCATTGGCCTCTGAAGCTGCCCGGTGACGGCCTGTGGTACGAAGTTGACCTGGCAACCAACTCATTTGGTCAGGGCATATCGGTAACCCCCATCCAAATGGTAACTGCAATTGGCGCGATCGCAAATGATGGAAAAATGATGGCACCTCATGTCGTTAAGGCAATGGTCATAGACGGTAAGCAGTACAACATCGACCCCGTCGTGGTCGGCACTCCCGTTTCAGCAGAAACAGCACACACCCTGACCACCATGCTGGTCAACTCCCTCGAGAACGAAGCCTCGAACGCCCTTGTGGAAGGTTACAGCCTGGCAGGCAAAACCGGCACGGGTGAAATTGCCACTCCACTCGGTTATACGAACTCCTCCACCAACACCTCCTTTGTTGGCTGGGGGCCTGCTGATGATCCAAAATTCCTGGTCTATGTCTGGCTGGAAAAGCCCGAAATTTCCATCTGGGGTTCCGAAGTTGCAGCCCCCGTTTTCTCAGATCTGGTCAGCGACCTGGTCGTCCTTTTGAACATCCCCCCCGACAATGTCCGCCTGGCGGAAAAGTCGGATAACACCAGCATTGCAGGAACGGAGTAGGAACAATGTTGACCCTGAGCCACGTTCTCAAAGCTCTCACACCCGCTGCGAATTATCAGATCCCTCAGGATTTTGAGATTTCCTGCGGCTGTGTTGATTCCCGCTGTGTCAGTGAAAAGGGGCTTTTCGTAGCTTTAAAAGGCGAGAACACCGATGGTCACGAGTTTGTTGACCAGGCATTCGCAAATGGGGCAATTGTGGCTCTGACCGACCATGCCATCGAGAGCGATTATCCTATTGTTGACCTGAGTCAGGATAGTTTTGAACTGCCCAAAAGTGCTCCATTCAGTTTGCAGACACCCAACGCGCTGTTGGCTTTACAGGCTCTGGCTAAGTATTGGCGGCAGCAGCACAACCTGACCGTGGTTGGAATCACCGGGAGTGTTGGAAAATCTTCAACCAAGGAACTGGCTGCCTCAGTTTTGTCCAGCCGGATGAAAACCCTGAAAAATCAGGGCAATATGAACAATGAAATTGGTTTGCCCCTGACATTACTCTCCTTGAATGAAAAACACAAGGTGGCTGTACTCGAGATGGGTTTCTATGTGGCAGGCGAGATCAAACTCTTGTGTGACGTAGCTTTGCCCCAGATTGGAGTGGTGACGAACATAGGAACAGTGCACGCCGAACGCGCGGGCAGTATCGAAGCAATTGCCCGCGGAAAAGCTGAGCTGGTGCAATCACTGCCCGCCTCACCGGAAGGTCTGGCAATCCTCAATTATGATGATCCTCTTGTGAAAGATATGGCGGATCTGACCCAGGCACGCGTCTTCTACTATGGTCTCAATCCTGAAGCAGACCTCTGGGCAGACGAAGTTGAGAGCCGCGGTCTGGATGGCATCCGCTGCAGGATGCACTACCAGGATGAGAGCCTTTATGTCACGGCACCCCTGATTGGGCGGCACTCTGTGTACACTATGCTGCGGGCTGCAGCGGTAGCGCTCAACCTCGGGATGGACTGGGGCGCGATCTTTGACGCCTTCAAGAATGACCGTGTGCAGTTGCACATCGTGACTGTAAGAACAGCATCTGGAGCTGTCTTAATTGACGATAGCTATAACGCCTCACCTGACTCAACCATGGCAGCCCTCAATCTGCTGGACGACCTCAAAGGTCGGAAAGTGGCAGTGCTCGGGGATATGCTTGAGCTGGGACGCTACGAAGAACCCGGACACAATAAAGTGGGCATGCGTGCCTCTGAAGTGGCAGATGAAATCGTTCTGGTGGGCACTCGCAGTCTGATAACGCGTGATGCAGCCATCGAGAACGGTTTTCCTGCTGACATGGTGCATTGGTTCAGTGATCACAACGGTGCAACAGCCTACCTGCTCGAAACACTGAAATCAGGTGATATCGCCCTGATCAAAGGTTCCCACAGCATGCACATGGAAAAAATTGTTTCAGCCTTGGAGGAGGTAGACTAATGCGCGGCTCTTCTCTGGCAATTGCAATCAGCAGCATCAGTTTCCTGCTCACCGTCATCTGGGGCGGTCCATTCATCCGCATGCTGCGGCAACTGAACATCGGAAAAATCATCCGCATAGATGTGCCTGAATCGCACATGGCCAAGATGAACACTCCCACCATGGGCGGGTTTATGTTCTTGATCCCGATCACCCTGCTGACGGTCATCCTGAACGCGGTTTCGCTTTTTGGCTCACGGCTGATTGGCTCCTCGATTCTTGTTCCTCTGGCTGCCATGTGGGGCTTTGCGGCGATCGGTGCAGTCGACGATTGGGAGGGGATCCGCGGACCAAGGCGCGGGCTTGGAATGCGCGGCAGGACCAAGTTTTTACTGCAATGCCTTGTGGCGCTTGTGATAGCCTATGCACTTAAGGAAATTTTGCTGATTCCCCATTTACTCTGGCCAACTTCCCCTATACCTCTCAACTTGGGCTGGTTCTACCTGGTTGTGGCTGCATTCGTTATCGTCGCTTATTCCAATGCCATCAACCTGACCGATGGGATTGACGGTTTAGCCGGCATGATATCCATCGGAGCTTTTGGCGCGTACGGCATTATAGCCCTCATGCAAGGCCAAATCTACCTCGGACGTTTTTGCTTTTCCATCATCGGAGCCCTGGCTGGCTTTTTGTGGTTCAATGGCAAACCAGCCGCTCTCTACATGGGCGACACGGGCTCCCAGGCTCTGGGCGCCACCCTGGCAGTGATCGCGCTTATGACTGGTCGCTGGCTTTTTCTGCCCTTAATTGCAATCATTCCCACCGCTGAAGTCCTGAGTGTGATCATCCAGGTGCTCTACTTCAAGGCAACCGGCGGTAAGCGTATTTTCAAAAAAACCCCGATCCACCATCATTTTGAGATGATCGGTTGGGAAGAGAACCAGATCGTGATGCGCTTTTGGCTTATTGAGCTGATCGGCGCCATGCTGGGACTTAGTTTGGCATTTATGAGCTGATGAAAACAAATTATTCTGACAAAAAAGTAATCGTAGTCGGTGCTGCTCGTCAAGGCCTGGCAATTTCACGCTTTCTCGCAAATAAAGGCGCACAGGTTGTACTGACCGACGCCCAACCTGCGGCAGAACTTGCATCCGCAAGTGCTGCCCTGGCTGATCTGCCGGTGGAAATTGCCTTTGGTGGTCACCCTGAAAGCTTGCTCGAAGGAGCTGACCTGGTTTGCGTTTCTGGTGGCGTACCACTGACCATTCCTTTCCTGGTTTCCGCGCGAAATCAGGGCGTCAAACCCAGCAACGACTCGCAGATCTTCCTCGAGGAATGCCCTGCGACCGTGGTTGGCATTACCGGTTCCGCCGGCAAAAGCACCACCACCGCCCTGGTGGGATTGATGGCGCAAAAACACTTTGAAGTAAAAAACAGCAGCCATCGCGCCTGGGTGGGTGGTAATATCGGAAATCCCCTGATTGAAAACCTTGACCAGATGGACGAGGATGACCTGGTAGTAATGGAACTTTCGAGTTTTCAGCTGGAGCTGATGACAATTTCGCCCCAGGTTGCGGCAATTTTAAACATCACACCCAATCACCTCGACCGGCATATCTCAATGCAAGCCTACGTTGAAGCCAAATCACGCATCCTGCGCTACCAGCATCAGGGCGATGTGGCTGTGCTGAACCGCGACGATCAAGGTTCGTGGGATCTGCTTGATCAGACTCGTGCTGACGTGATCAGTTTTGGGATGAAAGCCCCTGGATACCGTCAAAATGGCACTTACGTGGACAAAGGTCAGATCATGCTGCAGATTGGGAACGACAAACTCAAAATGCTGCCCGTAGAGTGGATCAACCTGCGCGGCGAGCACAATCTTTATAACGCGCTGGCAGCTTGTGCTATTGCGGCAGGTGCCACAATTGGTCTGCCGGGCATTCAACTGGGAATCGAAACTTTTGATGGCGTACCCCACCGCCTGGAATTTGTGCGTGAATTGAATGGGGTCAGTTGGTACAACGACTCGATCGCCACAGCCCCCGAACGCACCATTGCCGCGATCAACTCCTTCGAGGAGCCCATTGTTTTGCTGCTGGGCGGGCGCGATAAAAACCTGCCCTGGGACAAACTCGCTCAACTAATCCGCAGACGTGTTTCACGAGTGGTGATCTTTGGTGAAGCAGGTGATCTCATTGCTGATGCCATTGGTCCCAAAAAACCTGGGCAGGCGATGCACTCAGTTGTCCGCTGCGGCAACCTGCAGGAAGCGATCAAAACCGCGCACAATCAGGCTGAAGCAGGCGATGTGGTCTTACTATCGCCTGGCTGCACCAGCTATGACGCCTTCAAGGATTTTGAAGAACGAGGTCAAGCCTTTAGAAATTGGGTGAACGAACTATGATTAACACAACCACTCCCAAAACCCGCCGCCGCTCCAACGTGCAATCCCTCTCATTTGATGTGGGACTGCTTCTGATCGTTGCCAGCTTGTTGGTCATCGGTTTGCTAATGGTTTATTCTGCCAGTTGGGATGTCTCGATGACGATCAGCGACAGTCAGAATTCCATTTTCCTGAGGCAGGTGCTCTGGGTGGCGCTGGGAGTAATTGGCGCGACCGTGCTTAGCTACTTTGATTACCACCGCTATCGCAAGTTGGTAGTTCCAATGATTTTTATCGTCATCCTAATGCTCCTGGCGGTGTTGGTTATTCGTGAGGTACGTTACAACTCAGCCCGGTCATTGTTCGAAGGATCGATCCAGCCTGCGGAGTTCGCCAAGCTGGTCTCAATCCTTTACCTGTCGGTCTGGCTCACCAACAAGAAAGACATGCTAAAAGATTTTAAAAATTACCTTGCGCCGCTGTCTTTTGGCGTCGGCTTCATTGTAGCCTTAATCCTCGCACAGCCTGATCTAAGCGCGGCTCTCACCGTGCTGATATTGGGCATCATGCTCCTTTTCCTCGCGGGTGGTGATTGGAAACATGTCGCCATTGTGGTCTTGGTTGGTTTTTTGGGCTCTGTCTTTCTCATCAGTGTAATGCCCACAGGGCGCATTCGTTTCGCCCAGTACCTGACTGGACTTGAGAATCCCATCCAAAGTTCCTATCATATCCGGCGTACCTACGAAGCGATCATCAAAGGCGGCATCTTTGGTGTGGGGCTTGGCAAGGCAAACACCAAGTTTACCGGACTGCCCCTACCCCACACTGACAGTATTTTTGCTGTCCTGGCTGAAGAAACCGGCATTGTGGGCTCAATGATCGTTATTGCGCTCTATGTTCTCCTGATCTGGCGCGGCTTCAAAATTGCCCGCAACGCACCGGATCAATTGGGATCCCTGCTGGCGTTCGGTCTGACAAGTTGGATTGTCATAGAAGCCCTGATCAACGTATCGGTCATAGTTGGTTTGCTGCCTTTTGCCGGCAACGCCCTGCCCTTCATCAGCGCAGGTGGGTCCAGCATGGCCGCAACGATGGCTTCCATCGGGATCGTCATGAATGTTGCCCGTCAGGGAACGAACAAGACAGCCTCGGAAAGGAGTACAACCAGTGCGACTGTTGATTTGCGCAGGCGGGACGGGCGGCGGAGTGTATCCGGCACTAACCGTTACGGAGAGATTGAGTGAAGACACACAGGTTTTGTGGGTCGGCAGCGAAGGCGGCATGGAAGCCGAGCTGGTTGGGCGGGCGAACATCCCCTACCGGGGCATTCGCGCAGCCGGGGTCCATGGTGTTTCAATCAGGCAATTGCCTGGTAATTTGGTGAAATTATGGCAAGGTTACAGACAGGCAAAGCAAATTCTGAAGGATTACAAACCCGATGTGATCTTGTTCACGGGCGGGTATGTGGCAATCCCGATGGCTTTGGCTGGTCTGAAAGTTCGCACCTTATTGTTCGTACCGGATATCGAACCCGGATTGGCACTGAAAACCTTAGCCCGCTTTTCGGACAAAATCGCGGTCAGTGTGAACGACTCGGCCAGGTTTTTCAACAAGAAGGAGAAAATTAAAGTGACCGGCTACCCCCTGCGCCAGGACCTGATGAAGTGGACAAAGGCTGATGCCCTGGCTTACTTTGGGTTTACCAGCAAAAAACCTGTGATTCTGTTCACTGGCGGCAGCAGCGGCGCGCGCTCCATCAATAAAGCCGTTGTCGCCATTCTGAGCGAACTCCTCAAACGCTACCAGGTGATCCACCTGACAGGGCATCTTGACTGGGAGACGGTCAGAGCGGCCACATTCAATTTCCCCCAAACATACCAGGCTTTCCCCTATCTGCACGAAATGGGAGCGGCTTATGCCGCGGCAGACCTTGTGGTTTCAAGAGCCGGCGCGTCTGTGCTGGGTGAGTATCCATTCTTCGGTCTGCCTGCCATTTTGGTGCCATATCCCTACGCATGGCGCTATCAGAAGGTCAATGCCGATTACCTGGTGGAACGTGAAGCCGCGGTTTTATTGGAGGACCAGTATCTGCAGAGCCAACTGCTGACGCAGATCGACACGCTCCTTGAGGACCAGGCAAAGCTGCAGCACATGCAGCGGGCAATGAAAACACTCGCGCAGCCTCAGGCAGCCGAGCAAATTGCCAGCCTGCTCTATGAAATGGCGGAGGGATAGAGGCTGATATGATTTCACTAAACGTCTTATTCACCATCTTTGTACTGCTTTTTGGAGTAATCGGAGCAGTACGCGGCTTGCGCAAGGAGCTGGTGGTGGTCGTTTCGGGAATTTTTGCATTGTTCACGATCCAGGAGGTTCTGCCTCGCCTGCTGGGTGATTTGTCTGGCACAAAAGCCCTCCTTCTGGAATTGATCGTGCTGTTTGTCTGCGGCTTTTTGGGCTATCAGACCCCCGCTTTCCGCCGCCTCTCCGAGTCTGGACGTTTCAACCGGGATACCCCCATCGAAATTATTCTGGGGGCAGTCTTTGGAGCTCTCAATGGCTACTGGCTGGTGGGTTCAGCCTGGTATTTTATTGATAGAGCAGCTTATCCCTTCCCTTGGATCACAGCCCCAGACGCGGCAACTGAAGCAGGTCAGAAGGCGATTGAACTTCTCCAAAATATGGTGCCGCAATTACTCAATGGCAATGGGCTTTATGCGGCGATTGCGATCGCGGTTTTAATCGTTATTGGAGTGATGATTTGATGAGTAAAGTGCATTTCATCGGGATTGGGGGAACGGGCATATCAGCCATCGCCCTGCTGCTGCTTGAAAAAGGCTGGCAGGTCAGCGGTACTGATAAGTCTGCTTCACGCTACTTCGATGCCGTCACGGCCAAAGGCGCCTACACCCTCATTGGGCATAGTCCCGAATTGGCTCTCAAAGCGGATCTTATTGTGCGTTCCTCAGCCGTGCGTGACGATGACCCCGAAGTCCTTGCCGCTCGCCAAAAGGGAATCCCAGTGCTTAAGCGCAATGAATTTTTGCCAAATCTGACCGCAGGATATCAGACGCTGGCGGTTGCCGGCTCTCACGGCAAAACCACCTGCACAGCCATGCTGGTGACGATGCTGCTTGGTGTGGACATGGATCCAACCTTCATCCTTGGGGCGCAAATCCGCCCGCTTGGCACCAACGCGCATGCCGGCTCAAGCGACCTGTTTGTGATCGAAGCGGATGAGTATGACCACATGTTCCTGGGTTTGAGCCCAAAGATCAGCTTGCTGACCAATGTGGAATACGACCATCCCGACTTTTTCACCACACCAGAAGCTTACAACCAGGCTTTTGCAGCCTTTATCCGCCGCACCCAGCCAGGTGGAACGGTGATCGCCTGCATTGAAGACGAAGGCGTACGCAAACTCCTGGCGCATGAAGATTTCGGGGGTATAAACCTCCTGACCTATGGCTACAGCCCGGAATGCACATACCAGGTTGAAAATCCGCACTGGAATGGTGATGGCTATGACTTCAGCCTGATCCACACACCCTCTCAACAAAAATTGGGTGATTTTCGGCTGAAAATTCCTGGCCGGCATAATCTTCTCAATGCTGCTGGAACACTGGCTGTGCTCCACCAATCAGGCATAGACCCCGCTAAAGCACGAGAAAGTCTTGCCAATTTCAAAGGCACCGAGCGCCGTTTCGACCAGGTCTGCCACAGTGGAGATACCGTGGTGATCAATGATTATGGGCACCACCCCACCCAGCTGGACCTCACGCTCGAAGCTGCTCACGAACTCTACCCCGACCATCGCCTCTGGGCAGTCTGGGAACCTCACACCTACTCACGCACCGATAGAATGCGGACAGCCTTCACGAAAGCACTGCAGCGGGCAGATAGGGTTGTAATTTTGCCGACCTATGCCGCCAGGGAAACCGTCGAAACCGATACTCCCCGCCGGATTGCGGACGATATTTCGGGTTCGAAAGCGTCCTGCTTCGAAGGATTTACTGAGGCAGCCGATTTTGTAGCGGAACAAGCCAATGGGCTAAACGTTGTGATCGTTTTTTCAGCTGGAAAGGGTCCTGAGTTTGCCCAAATGCTTTGCCAGAGATTGGACGCAAGGAGGCAGAATGACTGAGCTGCCGCTGCGAAAACTACAAGCCTTGTTTGGTGAAAAATTGCAGGAAAACGTGCGCATGGCAAACTACACCACCACTCGCGTGGGAGGACCTGCCAGCGGAATGATTTCGGTTTATACCGCCGATGAGATGCGCCGCACGGTCAAGATCTTGTGGGAACTGGATGTACCCTTCCGCATCCTAGGCAGTGGCTCGAACATGCTGGTCAGTGATTCCGGATACATGGGCGTGATGGTGCACAACCGCTGTCATAATGTGCGCATCGACACCAAGAGCGAACAAGCGCTTATCTTCGCTGAAGGCGGAGCAAACCTGGGCGCGGTTTCACGCCAGGCCAGCCTGCGTGGTGTTTCTGGCTTTGAGTGGGCTAATAGCATTCCCGGTACGGTCGGTGGCGCGGTTTATGGCAACGCCGGCGCGCATGGCGCGGATATCTCCACGTGCATGATCGCGGCACAGGTCATCACCAAAAACGAAGGCGAGCAAAGCCTCGACAGTGAGGGCATGGGCTTCCGATACCGCTCAAGCAGGTTCAAGCGCAATCGCGAAGAGATCGTAATTTTGAACGCCAGCTTCTTTGGAACGAAAGTAGAAAAGGAAGTTACCCAGCGGTTGCTGGAAGAATTAACAGCAAAAAGGCGCCAGACGCAGCCGGTGGGACCCTCTTTTGGGTCAACCTTCAAGAATCCGAAGGGCGACTATGCTGGTCGTTTGTTGGAAGCCGCCGGAATGAAAGGGGTTGCATCAGGGCATGCTTCCATCAGCACGGTACACGCTAATTTCATTCTCAACGATGGCGAGGCGACCGCGCAAGATTACTACAGGCTGATCCGCCTGGCACAAAAAACTGTGAAAGAGCAATTTGATGTCAGTCTCAAACTTGAGATCGAATTGCTGGGTGAATTTGAAGATGACTGATAAGCTGAATCTCGTGTTGATCTTTGGCGGACGCTCTGGCGAACACGCAGTCTCACTGCGCTCGGCGCAATCTGTGCTTGCCGCCCTGGATGAAACCAAATACCAGGTCTTCCAGGTTGGCATCACGACCGAAGGGCTTTGGCTCCACGGTGCAAACGCGCACCAAGCATTTCGTGATGGCAGTTTCGAATTACTCCAGGAAGCGCTGATCCTCAGCTATGGCGGCAAGCCATACTTGTATACCCGCGAAGGAAACCACCTTGAGAGCATCACCCCGATTGACGTAATTTTCCCTGTCCTGCATGGAACATTCGGGGAGGATGGAACCATCCAAGGTCTGTTCGAGATCCAGAACTGCGCTTATGTTGGCGCGGGTGTGCTCGGCTCGTCCGTGGCGATGGACAAAGCTGTCTGCAAGCATGTCATGCGATCAATCGGTGTTCCAGTCTTGGAATATGCAGTTTTATCCCGCCGTGAAATCCAGGCGGATTTAGCGGAAACCGTCGCATTAGCTGAGCGGGTTGCCCCTTACCCACTGTTTGTCAAGCCAGCCAATCTCGGTTCCTCGGTGGGCATCAGCAAAGCCCGCAACCGTGAGGAACTCACCAAAGCGCTGCAGTTGGCAGCCAGGTTTGATCGCCGCATCCTGGTGGAACGCGGCATTAGCCCCAGGGAGATCGAGATCAGTGTGCTCGGAAACACCGAGGCGCAGTGCACCGTGCCCGGGGAGATCGTTCCGGGTGATGAGTTCTACACCTACAAGGATAAATATCAGTCCGGAGACCCCGAGGTTGCCATTCCAGCCCCCCTGCCAGAAGCCCAGACAGCTCTGCTGCAGCAATATGCCATCGAGGCGTTCAAGGCAGTCGATGGTGCAGGCTTGGCACGGGTGGACTTCCTGATCGATAAAGTCAGCGGCGAAGTCTACTTCAACGAAATAAACACCATGCCAGGTTTCACAGAAATCAGCATGTACCCAAAATTATGGCTCCACTCAGGGCTGAGCTATACAGAACTCGTAAATCGGCTGATTAAGCTGGCGCTTGAGCGTAAAGCTGAACAGGATGAGACCGTCAGGAAGTTTGAGGAGTAAGATGGCGAGCGGTTCCAAAAGAACAACCAGGGCAGATGAGGTGCGAGCCCGCCGGAAGATCGAACCGGTGCGGCGCAAACCTATCCCGAGCAACCCTTCAGTGCGCGTTTCCAGAGATGCCCAGAACGCCTCGAGGGTTGTCTCGCGCCGATCATATACCAGTACCCAATACACCAGCTCAGCTGCTACGCGCAACCGCAGTCGCGTTTACATGCCCACCGGCACGCCCGGCAGTGAGGTTCGCCTGCCCGCCTTGCCCAGGTTCCATCTTAGCTGGCGTTTGCTCTCAGGTCTGATCGCTGTCGGAATGCTCGTCCTGCTATTCATGATGGGAACTTCAACCGTTTTCGCAGTGGATCAGGTAAATCTGAGCGGCGGTATACGCATTCCTGCTGAAGAATTAAGCCAAAAACTTGACCTTCAGGGTGAATCCATCATCAGCGTCATACCCAGCGAAGTTGAGAAACAGATCCTGGAAGCATTCCCGGACATCAAAGCAGCTGAAGTGAAGGTAAAGATGCCAGCCGCTATCGAGATCGTCATCCAGGAACGCATCCCAGCCCTGCTGTGGCTGAAGGATGAGGAAATCGTCTACTGGATCGACCAGGATGGTTACGCCTTCACAGTGCGCGGGGAAGCCACACTGCCCATCCGCGTCTACGCCAACAGTGAACCGCCCCACCCCCTGGGATGGGTGGAACCTCAACTCCAGTTGGGAGATAGCACAGCGGAAAATGACGAAACCCCGCCGTTGGTGGACCCTGCCTTTGTAAGCACAGTTCAGAAACTGAATGGCATCAAGCCTGCAGAAAGCCTTATGTTGTACGACAAAAAGAACGGGCTGGGTTGGGTTGATCCCCACGGCTGGCAAGTTTTCTTTGGCAATGACGATGAAAATATCGACATGAAACTGCTTGAGTACGCCAGGATTGTAGAGACAATTCTGGATAGAAACTTGCAACCAGTTTTTATCAGCATGGAATTTCTACACGCACCTTATTATCGTTTGGAGCCTTAATTATGGAAGAAGAACCGATTGTTGTTGGATTAGATGTTGGGACTGCAAAAGTTTGCAGCCTGGTAGCCAGAGTTGAGAATGGCAGCAACCTGCGCATCCTGGGTGTGGGTATTGAACCCACCAAGGGCATCCGCAAAGGGATCGTGACCGATATCACCGCTGCCTCTGAGTGTATTGCCCGTTCGATCGAGAAAGCTGAGAGAACTTCCGGCTTTGAGATTAACTCGGCCATCGTTAACCTGGCAGGAATGCAGGTTTCATCCACCATTAGCAAGGGTGCGGTCGGAATCTCCGGGCGTGTGATTGATCAGGAAGATGTTTATCGCGCGCTGGATTCTGCCCAGGCTATCGCCGTCCCCCACAACCGTGAAATCGTGCATGTAATTCAGCGAGGTTTCAGTGTGGACGGGCAGGAAGGCATCCGCCAACCGGTGGGGATGCACGGTTTCCGTATGGAAGTCGAAGCCCACATTATCACCAGTGCTGCCTCTTCAATGGAAAATCTGCGCCAGTGCATTTCAATGGCGGGCATCGATGTTTCTCAGTTTGTGCTTAATCCCCTTGCCTCTGGTGAGAGCATCCTTTCAGAAACCGAACGCGAGATGGGCGTGGCAGTCATTGACCTGGGTGCCGGCACCACAAGCGTGGCAATTTACGTCAAAGGGGATGTTTTCCACGCCAATGTGCTTGGAATCGGCGGTGACATGGTGACATCTGATGTCGCCCAGGGACTGCGCTTGCCGCTTGAGGTGGCAGAAGAAGTCAAACTAAAGCACGGTTATGCCGTCCTCGAAGATATCCGTGAGGACGAGTCTTTTAATGTGATTACTTTCGGCTCTGAACAAAGCACCAAGGTTGAGCGTCGCGAACTTGTAAACATTATCGAAGCCCGCGTGGAAGAAATCTTCATGATGATCCACCAGGAAATCAAACATTCAGGCTACGACTCACTCCTGCCAGCAGGTTTAGTCCTCACTGGTGGCGGCAGTCAATTGCCTGGTATACGCAAACTGGCCAGCAAGGTCATTGGTCTGCCTGCCCGGATTGGAAAGCCAGAGCGCATGGTTGGTCTGACCGACCAAATTTCGAACCCCGCCTTCGCAACCAGCGTAGGACTGCTGGACTGGGGCATCCTTTTCAGTGAAACAACCCAAATCGCTCCTGAGCGATCTGGAAAATCGCAGCGAGCTAATAACAACGCCAAAGCGGATGGCTTTGTTCAGTGGCTCAAGCGAATGTTGCCCTAATCAAACAAGCACACAAGTAGAGGAGATCAAAATGGAAGCAAAACAAACTGAATCATTCGCAAGAATCAAGGTCGTAGGCGTTGGTGGTGGCGGCTGCAACGCGGTCAATCGCATGATTGCCGAAGGGCTGCAAGGGATCGAATTTATTTCGATCAACACAGACGCTCAGGCACTGCTTAAATCGCAGGCGGAAACCCGGGTACGCATTGGCGACAAGTCCACCCGCGGCTTGGGTGCTGGCGGCGATCCAAAAATTGGCCAGGCAGCAGCAGAAGAATCAGCCGAGGAATTATACGAAGTGCTCAAAGGCTCAGACATGGTCTTCGTGACCGCAGGTCTGGGTGGCGGCACCGGTACCGGTGCGGCTCCCGTAGTTGCCCAGATCGCCAAGGAAATTGGAGCCCTGACCATCGGTGTGGTCACCCGACCTTTCTCATTTGAAGGCGCCCATCGCTCCCGCTCAGCCGAGCAAGGTGCCATGCGCCTCAAAGAACATGCCGACACGCTCATCGTTATCCCCAACGATCGCCTGCTGCAAATTGTCAACAAGAACGTCGGTCTCAACGACGCTTTCCGCATGGCAGATGACGTTTTGCGCCAGGGCATCCAGGGCATTTCAGAGCTGATTACCATTCCAGGTTTGATCAACCTCGACTTTGCGGATGTCCGCACAATCATGTCCGAAGGCGGCGCAGCTCTGATGGCGGTGGGCCAGGCATCTGGCGAAGATCGTGCCAAGATTGCGGCTGAACAGGCGATTTCAAGCCAGCTCCTGGACGTTACTATCAATGGCGCCCGCGGCATCTTGTTCAACGTTACCGGAGGAACCAATCTATCGCTGTTCGAGGTCAACCAGGCTGCTGCGATCATCAAGGAAACCGCCAGCCAGGATGTGAACCTGATCTTCGGTGCCGTTATCGACGAAAACATGGGTGATAACATCCGCATCACCGTGATCGCCACTGGCTTTGATCGCCCTGCGTCTCCCCAGGAGGCGGAGCCCGCTTTTTTTCGCCAGGAACATCCCCGTCAACAGCAGGAGCGGCTAAGCGTCAACGATACCCGGGCACAGAACGCTCGTGAACAACAGCCAGCCAAGACGAACAAGCCGGAAGATTATATCTACACCAGCGATGTGGACATCACCCTGCCCGCGTTTGTAAGACGCGAACTGAGCAAACGCTCGGGTCGCTAACAATTCAATCAGGATCTCCTGACAGTGCTGATTAGATTCTTCCTCCGGAATAGCGGAGGAAGAATCACGGCAAGGTTGCAATAGTTCCCAACATGTTTTTATACTGGACAGAAACTTTAAACCTGGGTCCATCATGGGTATTTTTTTCGTTAATAAACTAACGATTGTTAAATCCTTTTTTATCTGTCAATATACGTAGTAACCGAGTTTCCCATTTTGACGAAAAATAGTGATTTCAACGAAGACAAAACTGTGCTTAATAACACTAAGAACAAATTCAAGACCATACTCTGTAGGCAAGCTATCGCATTGACAGAAAAGGAGAATGTGTTTT
>DDWY01000086.1 GCA_002347705.1 Anaerolineaceae bacterium UBA2274
GGAAATCTGAGGGAAGATATCTTGAGTATCACCGCTGTTCACCCCTTGCGTGAAGAACCCTTGCGGGCAATGGTTTCAGCAGCTGGAGGCGCATGGCAGGTAGTTGAAGATTTGTTGGCTGATGGGAGTATCTTAACCATCTTATATCGCGACGAAAGGTACTTCTTCCGTCGCTTCAAGAAATCGGGTCTTAAGGCGTCCATCATCCAAAGTTTTTAGCTTGCAGTTATAATTCCTCCATCTTAATTCGACCAATAAAGCACGCCCGTGTGCGGCAAATTTGGCATTGTTACGGCAATAGAACAATCTCTTGGAGCGGTCCTGGTCGCGGCAGTCCTTCCAGTTTGCTGATTTCTGGCAGACGAAAAAAAAGAAATCTCAAGAATATGAATAAGGAGAATCTGAAATGCAAATTCGCGCCGTCCTCAACCCCAGCACCTATCATGGCAATCATCAGAAGCCGCCCTTTTTTGAAGGTTGGTACTTCAAAATGGTCAGTGCGGATGAAAAAAATAAAATCGCGATCATCCCGGGAATTATCCTGGGCAAGGACGAACACGCTTTTGTGCAAGTGATCGATGGCTCAGATGGAACCACGGAATACTTCACCTTTCCCTTCGATCAATTTCAAGCCGATTTTCCTCAATTTCGATTAAGAATTGGCGAGAATCAGTTTGATTCATCCCACCTGTCAGTGAACATCGAACAACCTGAGGGGCAACTATCTGGTGAGCTTAGTTTTGGAAAGTTGGAACCCTGGCCGGTGAACTTCTTTTCACCGGGCGTCATGGGGTGGTTTGCCTGGGTGCCAAAAATGGAATGCTACCATGGCGTGCTAAGTTTTGACCATTCTCTGCAAGGCACAATCACCCTCAATGGGAAAGAGATGGATTTCAGCGGCGGTCGAGGCTATATTGAAAAGGATTGGGGAAAAAACTTCCCCCAGGCATGGGTTTGGTTTCAGAGTAACCATTTCAAGAATGCTTCTGCCTGCATCACGGGGTCTGTGGCGATCATTCCCTGGATTGGCAACAGCTTCAAGGGTTTCATCGTTGGTTTTTGGCTGGATGGCAAACTTTACCGCTTTACCACCTATCGAAACAGTAAGATCGAATCACTTGAAATTACAGATACTCATGTTACGTGGGTGTTGCGAAACCGCACTCACCGCCTGCGCCTGAACGCCCATCGCGCGCAAGGTGGGCTGCTGCGCGGACCCACGCCGCTGGATATGGGCGGGCGGGTGATGGAAACGCTGAGCGCTTCAATTGATGTGCGGCTTGAAACCCTGCAAGGCGATCTGCTCTTTGAGGGCACTGGTGAGAACGCCGGGCTGGAAGTGGTTGGTGACCTGCAGCGATTACTGGCAAAAAAGGTTTAGGGGCAGGGGATGGCCAGTGTTCAGGCAAAAATCGCGCTAAGAATTTTACAGCTCAGGCCATTCAACTGGGCAACAGGATCCCTGGCAGAGCAGCGATCCAGGCTGGAAACGCTTTCCAGATTCTTTAGCACTCCCAAAGATGTCAGCGTGAGTGAGCTGAGCGCTAATGGCGTTCAGGCGGCATTATTTGATCTGGCAAATTCAAAGCCTGGCATCATCCTTTACCTGCATGGGGGGGCTTACGCGGTAGGTTCCGTCACAAGCCACCGCAAGTTTCTCGCCAGGTTGGCAAAGGCCTGCCAGATGAAAGTATTGGCAATTGATTACCGCCTTGCTCCCGAGCACCCCTTTCCGGCAGCACTGCAAGATGCCTTGGCAGCCTATCAATGGTTGTTTTCGCAAGGATACGACCCATCCAATATTGTGATTGCCGGAGATTCTGCCGGGGGTGGTCTGGCGATTGCGGCACTTATTTCACTTCGGGATGGAAAGCTTCCACTGCCCGCGTGCGCAGTGTGCATTTCTCCGTGGGTAAACCTGTCGGGCACTGAGAAGAAAAGCAACAACAACCACGATCCCATGCTAAACCCAGAGATTCTTGAAGTGTATTCGCGCTATTATGCCGGTGAAGCCGATGCCGCCAATCCGCTGATATCGCCCGTTTTTGCCGATTTTGAGGGTCTGCCGCCGATATTAATTCAGGCAGGCACCAACGAAATTTTGCTGGATCAGATCGAGGAATTTTACGAAAAAGCCCGGCAGGCATCTGTTGAGATCACACTGGATTACTGGCAGGGTATGTTTCATGTTTTTCAAATCATCCCCATTCTGCCGGAAACAAAACTCAGTCTAAAGAAAATTGCGAATTTCATCTGGAACAAGATTAGCCCGAATCCCTGACCTTTTGTAGGCGGTAACAATTTATGTACGCTTACGATCTACGAGTACTCAAATCGTGGTGAATTTTGCTACTTTTCTCAGTATAGATTTAGTTCGGAGATAAACGACATTATTGGCATAGTATCCAACCAATGGAAAGATCTTTTCCTTCCTTTGGGTGCGGAAAGCTCTTATCACTGCCTTTGCGAATTTTAGAACACTACCGGTGGAAGTGCTGCCCTTATGGATGACAAATACCGTGTATTCGTCGTTGATGACCAGCGGTTTTACGTCTTTGATCAGGTTGAGCCACAAACTGTATTCCACGACCTCATTTTTTCCCTCGTTAAAAGCGCCATAGTTTTGGACGAAATCTCTTTTCATAAATGTATTTTCGTGGGAGATAATATTCATCACAGATAGCGCTACTCCTGGATTCTTCCGCAGCAGGTGCGTTTGCGGGATGACGATTTTTCTCCCTGCCACTTCGATCAAGAAATTCCCTGTAAGCCAAACCAGATCCGGATGTTGGCTGAAAATTTCTACCACTTTCTCCAGTGAGTTTTGATCTTTGTAATAATCGTCTGAGTGCAGATAGTGGATAATTTCGCCTGTTGCTACTTTTGTGGCGACATTCAAGGCGTTGCCAACCCCCTTGGGCTCCGATTGAATGAATTTAATAACATACCGGTTTTTGTTCCGTTCAATATATTCCTGAATGATATCCAGGGTGGAGTCGGTCGAATAGGCATCATTGATAATATGTTCGATCCCCTGGTAAGTTTGGTTTTCAATACTTTGCAAAGCGTTTCTCAAGTACTTTTCGCTGTTGAAAGTGCAGGTGATAATGCTAACCGTGATGCCGTTCATAAAATTGCTAACCTCTATAGATTCATGGGACTAAGATGTTTCCATTCTATCTCTTATTTGAAATCCAGTTTTTTGCATACTGCTAGGTCGGTGTTATCAGGTCGGCTGTTTTTATCAGGTCGGCACAGGGCTCAAATACATCAGGAGCCACTGCTAAACAACGGAGATCTCTTCCCTAGAAGGTCATAATTGCTTGGAAATGGGTTATGATGGTCAGCCGTTGACCCCCTCCAGCGAAGCGAAAGGAGGGGGGCCAGGGGGGTGGGTCTTTACTGATTCTTGAGTATTCTGGTTTGTTAATAAAAATTTGAATAGGGTGCAATTACCCTGCAGGAAGGGACAACTATTCGACAAGTTTTGGTCCATTACCAATTAGCAGTGTTATCATTCACTGTAGTTTAAACAGGAGGTAGTGAATGCTTCAGGATTTTCTTCAAGCTTATGTCAAGAAATATGGTTTTTCGGGATACACCGAACTGCGTGCTCAACAGAACCGCAATCGCTCCGTGGTGATGCTCAACGGCAGTCTGACTGCCAACAACAGCGGCACCAGTCGGGGTCTTTCGGCTCGGGTGGTGAAGGGAGGCGCCTACGGATTCGCCTCTGGCACTGGATACAGCGACGACATCGAAGCGATCGCAAAAGTGGTCCAAACCGCCAGCAGCCATGCCGCATTTTTGGATAGCCGCGTTCAGCGCGGCAAGCCGGACTTCCCCGCCAACGCGCCTTTCACTCGCAAGGACGGGCTCGAGCATGATGTGCCGGTGGAGCAGAGTTACCTGCTGGGCATTGTCGACGAACTCGACAGTTACATTGCTGAGCGGTTTCCAAGGCTACTCAGCCGGCGGATTTTCGCCCGCGTGCTCGACATGGAGAAACTGCTCTACACCAGCGACGGCGTAGTTTCGCATTCGTATGTGCCGCGCTCGAACGTTTACGTCTTCATGACCACCCAGGACAAAGACGGTCAGCCCGTGGAGCTCTATGACGTGATGGGCGGCTATGGTAACTTTATGAACAATTTCCCAAATGCCGGGGACTTTTTTGGAAAGCTCGAAAAGCAATATGAACAGCTGATCCTCAAGGCTGAAGGTATTTATGCCAAACCTGGCATCCAGACGGTCATCCTAGATTCAGACCTGGCGGGCATCCTGGCGCATGAGGCGGTCGGGCACACCGTGGAGGCGGATTTCGTGGAAACCGGCTCGGTAGGCGGTCCGATGTTTGGCAAGCAGGTCGCCAGCGAAAAGGTCAGCCTGGTGGATATTGCCCACACTGCTTTCGGCCAGTTGGCACCCGTGCCGGTCTTTGTGGATGACGAAGGCACGCTGGCTCAGGACCAGATGCTGATCGAAAATGGCATCCTCACAGGCTACATGCATAACAAAGAATCAGCTCTGAAATACGGGCATACGCCTAATGGCAACGCCCGCGCTTATGATTTCTCTGACGAACCGCTGATCCGCATGCGCAACACCTGCATCCTGCCCGGCACGGATAAGTTGGAGGATATGATTGCTTCAGTTGAGGATGGTTATTACTTCACCGATATGAACAATGGTCAGGCGGATTCGACCGGCGAGTTCATGTTTGGTGTGCCGATGGGCTTTGAGATCAAAAACGGCAAGCTTGGGCGGGCAGTCAAGGACACAACCGTTTCGGGTGTGGCATTTGAGGTGCTCAAAACCGCTGATATGGTCAGCGACACCGTCACCTGGACCAACTCGGGCATGTGCGGCAAAAAGCAGGTGATCCCGGTAGGCATGGGCGGGCCGGCAATCAAGGTTCAGATCAATGTGGGAGGTCGGTCATGAAGCAAGCATTCGAAGTGAAAGATAAAGCGCTGCTCGAGGCAGCTGAGTTGATTTTGGCAGAAGTCAAGGCAATCGGCGCGGATGAGGGCGAGACCTGGGTGAGCCGCAGCGCGCTGACCGAGGTCTATTACGAACTCGGAAAAGTCAGCATGGTGCGCACGGTTTTTTCGGACAATGTCAGCCTCAAGCTGCTGAAGGATAAGCGCAAAGGCAGCACCACCCTCAACAGCTTTGCTCCGCAGGATATCCGTCTTGCGGTACAGGAAGCCTGGCAGGCGGCGCAGTCGGCTGCCCCGGACGAGGCGGAAGGAATCGCCGAACTCCAGGAGAACCTGAGTTTCTCTACAGGCGAAGAACAGCCTGATCTGGATGCCATGTATGGACAGTTGGAGCAGCTGCTGAAGGATGTCAGGCAGGATTTTCCAAAGATCAGCTTTGATTCGATTGGGATTGAGCACAATTTCGGAGAAAAACTCTATGCCAACTCCAATGGCGTCCGGCTATCTGAGCGGAGGGGTCTCTACCAGCTGAGCAATATGTTCATGGCTAAAGAGGACGGCAAAACCTCCTCGTTCAATTACTTTGCCACGGTCTACGAGAATCCTGCTGACCGGGTCTGCGAAGAGAAGCGGGTCAGGCGATTGTTGGATGAGACCCAGCGCCAGATTGTGACGGAACAGTTTGTGGGCAGTTTTGAAGGTGACCTGGTCATCACGCCAGGCTGCCTGGAAAACATTCTCTACTATGTGGCGGATACCTACCTTGAGGATGGAGCGCTGATCTCCGGAACCAGCCCCTGGAAAGACAAGATCGGCGAGCAGGTGGTCAGCCCACTGATCAATTTTGAATTGGTCGCGGAGCACCCCGAACTGCCAGGCACAAGTGTGCTGAGCGGTGATGGCTACGTGGCTGAGAATATGACCCTGATCGAAAAGGGTGTGCTCAAGAATTTCAGCCTCAGCCGTTATGGCGCCGCCAGAACGGGTTTGCCGCGTTCTAAAAACAGCGGAGGTACTTACGTGCTTGCTAAGGGCGACACACCGCTGGAGGAAGTGATCTCCGGGGTGGAGAGGGGTATCCTGATGGGCAGATTCTCAGGCGGGAACCCTGGCCCAGCGGGTGATCTGAGCGGTGTGGCCAAGAACAGCTTCCTGATCGAAAACGGGCGGATCACCAAACCCCTGAGCGAGGTCATGATTTCCGGCAACCTGGCGGATATGCTGCGCGACACAGTTGCGGTCAGCCAGGAACGCGAGAACTCAGGCTATTGGCTTTTGCCGTGGATCAGAGTAAAGGGCGTCACAATTTCGGGCAAGTAACCCGCCAATAGGCTCGGTGCAGGACCGATAAACGAACAATCAACCTATGTAGGGAAGGGGCTTGACCCCTTCCGGAACACGACCAACCGGAACGGCGCTCAACCAATAAACGTACGGAGGGGGCTTGCTCCCTCCGTAAACTAACCTATCGAAACGGTGCAAAGCCGACTAACAACCAATCAACCAACGTAGGGAAGGGGCTTGACCCCTTCCGGAACACAACCAATCGGAACGGTGCAAAAATGTTTCCTTTGACGATAATTCTCCACATCAAAACGGAACGGTGCAAGACCGTTCCCTACGATAGTCTTTGACCATGGACCGGCTATAATTGGCTTATTATTGCAACCGAGGAGGTTCTGCTATGCTCGATCCACAACTGCAAAAGAAATTGATCGCTGAAGGGCGGAATTTTATGAAAAGCTTCTCCACCAGCCCTTATGACGACTTTGTTTCAGACCAACAGCTGAAGTTGCCGCAACCTCCGCTGGTAAAAGCACCTATGACCGAACAAGCCATGCCGCTTCCAAGAAACTTCACGGATTTCGACCTGCAAAATAACTTCATCAACCTGCTGACCGAGCGCAGGAGCTCGCGGGTCTATACCCAGCAGCCCATCAACCTGCTGCAGCTTTCCTTCATGCTTTGGGCGACGCAGGGGATCAAAGACATCCGCGGCAAATCCTATGCCACTTTGCGCACGGTTCCTTCGGGCGGCGCGCGCCACGGTTTTGAAACCTACCTGCTGGTGCAGCATGTGGAAGGTTTGCAGCCGGGAGCGTACCACTACTTGCCCCTGGCTCACGAGCTCGAATTCTTGCATGCGGTGGAAGACCTGCCCGCGGCAATCTCCCTCTCCCTTGAAGGGCAAAGTTGGGCTTCCAAAGCCAGTGTAGTCTTTTATTGGAGTTTCCTGCCCTACCGCTGCGAATGGCGCTACGGCATTTGGGCACACCGGGTTGCCCTGATCGATGCCGGTCATGTGGATCAGAACCTGTACCTATCCTGTGCCGCGCTTGGGCTGGGCACCTGCGCTATCGCCGCCTTCGACATGGCAATCTGCGACTCCCTGTTCGACCTGGACGGCGAGGAGGAGTTTACGGTTTACGCCTCTCCGGTTGGCACGATATCCTCTGCTGATCAGAAGTCTGAAAAAGCCTTTTACCAGTTTGTGGAAGACGAAGGATTGTAGAAAAACGCTGCTTTGCTTGTATAGCCGGGCAGTTTCATCAGGCCTTCAATTTTGGTAGGATTGAGGGCAATATGAGAGGTTTAGCAAGCGGGAGCGGCAGACGTAATTCTATTAGGCTCGGTTACAATTTGGTAACCCGAAAAAACAAAGAGGTTGTCAATGATCAGACGTGACAAAATCAACTATTATCTCGACCTGGCTGAAACAGTCAGTCAGCGCGGCACCTGCCTGCGAAAACGCTACGGCGCGGTGATCGTCAAGAACGATGAAGTCATTTCCACAGGTTATGTTGGCGCGCCGCGCGGAAGGGCTAACTGCATTGACCTTGGGTACTGCATCCGCGAGAAACTGAAAGTTCCGCGTGGGGAACGCTATGAACTCTGCCGCAGCGTGCACGCCGAAGCCAACGCCATCATCAGCGCCTCGCGCGATCGCATGCTGAACAGCGCGCTCTATCTTTCTGGAATTGACCTGAAAGATGATGGAAACTATGTCAGGAATGCCAACCCCTGCTCGATGTGCAAACGCCTGATCATCAACGCGGGAATTGAGCAGGTTTTTATTCGTGACGATAAAGATCATTACCGCCGAATTGCCGTGCAGGATTGGATCGAAAACGATGAATCACTGACCGGTGAGTTTGGCTACTGATTTTATAAGGATTAGCAAGAATGAAGTTTAGAAAAGTAACGCGTGTTGTGCAGGGTAAACCGGCTGTGGATGGCGCCGGCGTCCGCCTCAACCGGGTTTTGGGGGGCAGTACCATCGAGGATTTTGACCCCTTCCTGATGCTTGATTCTTTTGACTCGCGCAACCCCGATGACTACATAAGGGGCTTCCCGACCCATCCCCATCGCGGGATTGAAACCATTACCTACCTGGTGGCGGGTGAGCTCGCGCATGAGGACAGCCTCGGCAACAGGGGTCTGATCACCTCAGGCGCCTGCCAGTGGATGACGGCTGGTAGCGGTATCCTGCACCAGGAAATGCCGCAGGAAGCTGAGCGCCTTTTGGGGCTGCAGCTGTGGCTGAACCTGCCCGCTGCCGAGAAAATGACCAATCCAAAGTATTTTGACATCGAGCCGCAGGATGTCGGTTTGGTGGAGGAAAATGGCGGATTCGTGAAGGTCATTTCCGGAGAATACGAAGGCATCCGAGGAGTGACCCCGCACCACATCCAGGCGACACTGCTGGATGTGAAGCTGGATGAGGGTCAGAACATTGAGATTCCCGTAAAAGCAAACGAGACCGTCTTTGTATTCCTGATCGAAGGCGCCGGCATGCTCGATGGAGAGATTTTTGAAGAGAAAACGGCTTTGCTGCTGGGTGAGGGCGAACTGGTGGAAGTCAGCGCTTTGCCGGGCGAGATCTTGCGCTTCATCCTGGCCTCAGCGCCGCCGCTGCATGAACCGGTTGCCTGGGGCGGACCGATTGTGATGAACACGCGCGAAGAACTGCAGCTGGCTTTTGACGAACTCAGAGCTGGAACATTTATCAAGTAAGAAGGAGCAACCATGAAGCAATTTGATGTTGTGGTTTTAGGAGCAGGACCTGGCGGTTATGTCGCGGCGATCAAATCCGCGCAGCTTGGCAAAAAAGTCGGCATCATCGAGAGGGAATACATGGGTGGTGTGTGCCTGAACGTTGGCTGTATCCCCTCCAAAGCGCTTTTGAGGAACGCCGAACTGGCGCATCTCTTGCGCAATGAAGCAAAAGAATTTGGCATCAGCTTTGACAACCTCCAGCTTGATTATGGCGCGGCCTACAAGCGCAGCCGGCAGGTGAGCCAGCGCCTGACCAAGGGTGTCAGTTTCCTGATGAAAAAGAACAATATCGAGGTCATCAATGGCGAAGGCAAATTAACGGCTCCGGGTAAGATCCTGGTGACGCTCACGGATGGCGGCGAAGAGGAAGTGCAGGCGCAGGACATCATCCTGGCGACTGGCGCGCAGCCTACTGTCATCCCCGGCATGGAACCCGACGGCACGAAAATCCTGGATTACAAGCACGCCATCCTGGCCGAGAGCCTGCCAAAATCCGCCGTCATCATTGGCGGTGGGGCGATCGGGATCGAGTTTGCGACGGTTTGGAGCGGCTACGGCGTGGAAGTGAGCGTGGTGGAAATGCTCCCGCACATTCTGCCAAATGAAGATGAAGAAGCCGCCGCTGAGCTTGCCAAAGCCCTAAAAAAACGCGGCGTGAAAGTGCATGCCGGCACGAAGGTCAAGAGCGTTGAGGCAACGGAGACTGGCACCAGGGTGCTGATCGAGAGCGAGAAGGGTGAAGAGACCCTCGAAGCTGAGGTGACCCTTGTTGCGGTGGGCTTCAAACCCAATTCCAAGGGCATAGGCCTGGAAGAGGTGGGCGTCGAGACCGATAAGCGCGGCTTTGTGGTGGTGGATGAAAGCATGCAAACCAATGTACCTGGTATTTGGGCGATCGGCGACCTGACCGGGAAACTGCTGCTTGCCCACACAGCATCTACGATGGGAATCATCTGCGCGGAGAATATTGCTGGTAAAGAACCGCGTATCCTGGATTACCGCATGATCCCGCGCGCAACCTATTCCTCGCCGCAAGTGGCGTCCTTTGGCTACACCGAGGCGCAGGCGAAGGAAGCGGGCTTTGCGGTCAAGGTCGGCAAGTTCAACTTCCAGGCCAATGGCAAAGCGCTTGGCTTGGGAGAGTACCAGGGCTGGGTGAAGATCATCACCGATGAAAAGTATGGTGAGATTTTGGGCGCCACAATCGTAGGACCTGATGCATCCGAATTATTGCCTGAGCTGGTCCTGGCGCAAGGGAACGAACTCACGGTGGAGGAAATTGCCCACGCTGTGCATGCCCATCCAACGCTGGCAGAAGCAGTTTTGGAAGCGGCCGAAGCCGCGCTTGGCAGCGCGATCCATAGTTAGGGTAGCGTAGTACCCGAGTTTCCCATTTTGACGAAAAATAGTGATTTCAACGAGGACAAAGCTGTGCTTAAGGACACTAAGATCAAATT
>DDWY01000085.1 GCA_002347705.1 Anaerolineaceae bacterium UBA2274
ACCGTGATGGCTTTCCCTTTTTCTCTGCTCCCACGGATGGTCTTGCCATCCACAGCAATGACTTTGCTTGTCAATCCGGCTAATTGCTAAACCCATTCAACGAAGCTACTCTCAAATTCGGCTCCATCTATCATCGAGAAGACCCGTCCCAAGGTGTCATGCGAAGGGATACCGTTGGGAAGTTCCAGGAAGGTTCTGAGCCAATCTTCCCTGATTTCCCCAAATTCTTGCACTTCGACCCAGTTGTCTGCCCCACACAACACGGCTGTGATGGTCAGACCGATGATATCCAGCAACTTATGCCGCTTTGTCATGTCCACTCGCGGGTCGGTCAGGTCACTGAAGATGATTGAAAACTTGCTTTCTGCCATGCAGCACCTCTTGCTCTCTCCATGTGCAGGTTCCTTGCCAGCTATTTAGATGCAATTGCCCTGCTACCCAGGATTGTTATAGATTTCTCCAACAGGGTCCTTTGGTATACTTTAGAGGTGATGAAGATCCTGCAACCCATTTACAAATTGGTAGGGCATGTTGACTGCCTGGCAGCGACGCTGGCAGCAACGCTTTTGGGCAGCATTGTCGGCGGCGAAGGCTCTGAGGCACGCCTGGGCATTGCGATCCTCAGCAATTTGCTGCTCTTCAGTTTTGCAATAATCTATCAAAAAATCGAAACTGCCCCAGAGGCGGCTTACAAGCCAGGCGAAACTCTGCAAAACCCAATCGCCTCAGGCGAAATTTCTTCAAAGTTCGCCCGGACACTCAGCGCGATCGTGGTATTGCTCCTCCTCGCTTTAGCAGCCCTGCTTGGCACTCTCAACCTGGTCTTGGGATTGATGGGGGTTTTGCTTGCTGTTGCACTCTCTCATCACGATCTTAAGTTAGGCAACTCAACCCTGATGCGTATCGGAAAGCAACAACCGCTTTTTTCGGTAATTTTTGGCTTGTCTGGATACCTGGCAAGTGCTGAAACGTTGAAATCTGACGCCCTGCTTCTGACAATCTTTCTCCTGGCAATTGGGTTTCTGTTCGCTGCCTGGACGGCTGAAAAAACCACGAGATCAATCAGCAAACCATTGCTAATCGTCTTGATTATATTTGCGTCTGGCGCAGCCTATTTGCTTTTTATTGTTTACGAGGTCATCGCCCCTCAGGTTTTGTTGCTAATCGCGTTGTTTAGCGCGGCACTTTCGCTGTTAAAGCACCGCTACAATCCTCAGCAGCAAAGCCTGCCGCAAATTTTTTCCGATTCGCTGGCTATATCAACCGCCCTTTTGCTGATCATGTCTGACCTTATTCAGTTATTCATCAAATAAAATGGAAACCCTATGAAAACCGACTTAACTCCTCTCATTCTCGAAGCCTCTCCCAACTGGAAAGATTATCAACTGCTCGATAGCGGTGATGGTAAAACTCTGGAACGCTTCGGCCCTTACCTGCTTGTTCGCCCGCGTCCGCAAGCAATCTGGGGCAAGAGCCTGCCGTCAAGCGAATGGAAAAAAGCGCACGCTTTGCTGGTGGAAGAAAAGAAAGAATATGGAGGCAAGTGGACTATGCTCAATCCGATGGAAAAGAGCTGGAAGCTTTCCTATCGCAACCTGCAGTTTCAGGCGCAGCTTTCAAGCTCGCGCCATGTGGGGGTCTTCCCCGAGCAAGCAAGTCATTGGGACTGGATGACCGAACAGATCAGCGCCTCGCAAAAGCCATTCAGGGTCTTAAATCTTTTCGGCTACACGGGCTTGGCGAGCGTAGCAGCTGCGGCAGCAGGCGCAGAGGTGACACACGTCGACTCTTCCAAGCATGCCATCAGTTGGGCTAACCTGAATATGAAACTCTCTGGGCTTTCCGATAAACCGGTACGCTGGATTGCGGAGGATGCGCTTAAATTCATCAAGCGTGAGGCACGACGCGGTAACACCTACCAGGGTATTGTCATGGATCCGCCAAAATTTGGGCGCGGCTCAAGCGGTGAGGTTTGGGATTTCTTCAAGCGCATGCCGGAACTCATTGAAGCCTGTCGCTCGCTGGTCGCAGAAGATGCCGGGTTTGTGATCCTGACCGCCTACGCAATCACTGCTTCCGCTTTGATAACCCGTCAGGCAATGGAAGAGATCGTTGGCAAAGATGGAGAATTCACCACCGGTGAACTAGTGACAGTCGAAGAGAGCGCGGGTCACGTGCTTTCGCACGCCATCTTCACCCGCTGGCGGCCGTAAACTTAGATTTCAACAGAGGGATTTTCCTCCGCTGAAATATCCGTCACCAAAACCCGATCCACACGGCGACCATCCATATCCACCACTTCAAACCGCCAGTGATCCCATTCGAATAGCTGACCGGTTTTGGGGATGCGTCCCATCTGATTCATAACAAAGCCGCTCAGAGTCTGGAAACCAGCCTGGCTCTCTTCGGGCAATTCGTCCACATGCAGGATTTCTTTAAGCTCGTCAATCGGAATCAGACCATCAAACAACCATGTTCCATCTGAACGCTGAATAGCGTCCTGATCAGTATCAAATTCATCAAGCGGGATATCGCCAACAATCGATTCCAGGATGTCATAAAGTGTCACAAAACCTTCCACACCACCGTACTCATCCAGAACCAGGGCGTGGTGAATGCCAGTTTCGCGAAATTGCTCAAACGCCTTGACAGCCTGCATGTTGCCAGGGAAGAATAAGGGTTGGCGAACGTAATCTTCGAGATTGAATTCCGGGTTGTAGATATCGACGCCAAGTAAATCCTTAGTGTTGACGTACCCAACTGAACGATCCAGATCGCCACGCGCGACAGGCAGACGGGAATAGCTGCTTTGCTTCAACTCCTTCACGATCGTGTCGTGATCGTCATCCAGATCGATCCAGTCCAATTCAGTATGTGGGGTCATAATCGCGTCCACACGACGATCAGTAAAGCGAAAAACACCAGACACCATAGTTTGTTCAGCTTCATCAAAGACGCCGGTCTGCCGCCCTTCCTGAATGTAGCCTTTGAGTTCTTCCTCAGTGATGGCCGGCTCCCTGGTGATATCAATATTGAAAACCTTGATGCCCAGATTGGTTGAGGCACTCAGCAGCCTGGTGAGCGGGCGCATAACCCGCGACAAGCGCTTGATCATCGGGGAAAGCCTGGTTACGACATCTTCAGGCTTACTCACAGCGATGCGTTTGGGGATCAATTCACCAATGACAATTGAAAAATAAGTGATGACAATCACAACAAGAATCAGAGAGACAGTTTCAGCGAAAGGCGCCAACCAGGCGACTTGTTTGAATACCTCAGCCAGTGGTCGTGAAAGCTGAGCGCCTCCAATACCGCCAGCCAGGGTGTCGATCATTGTGATCATGATCTGAATCGCGGAGAGGTATTGCTGGTCAGGGTCCTGTAGAAGCTCCATTGCAACCGAAGCGCCCTTTTGCCCGTCTTCAGCGCGAGCCACCAGGCGCGTCTTCTTCGAGGAAACCATGGCAATCTCATACATTGCGAAGAGAGCATTAAAAAGAAACAGGATAAAGATTATGAGAATATTTACGTAAAAAGGCATTGTTAATTACTTTCTGCCTCAAGCAGGCTCTTAGCTGTAATTTTACCAGAGTCCAGACTGGTCCCAAACTGCATAGGATTGACTCCCGGCAGGTGTCGATTCCTGAAGCATCCAGTCATGAGAACACCAGGCAGAGGGAGGAGGTCGATATAAAAATTGGGTGATAAATACTGCAGGCATTGGAATTCTCAGGCAATAGCATTAAGTAATCAGGTCATCCGGCAGGAAATCAGCGCGATTGTGATAGACCATCAGGATGCGATCGTCAACGAAATCGAAGCGGCTGATGGCACAATTGTTATAGATTAGTCGATAATCCAGCTTACGATTATCGGGCTCCTCCGGAGAAATCCGGAGCATAACACGCAAAAGATAATTGCTGAAACCGCCGTGTGTCACAATCGCGACTCGGTCATCAGAGCCAAGATGATGTTCCTTGATCCAATTTAACACGTTTTGAGCGCGCTTCAACGGCAGGCTATTGTCTTCCTTCCCTCCACGCCACCAGCCTTTGCTGTCTATAGGCTGCGCCAGGGAAAGATGAGGATAATAGGTCGAAAGAAATTCCTGATGAACGCCGTGCTCCCAGCTGACCTCAACAACATCATTGATCACAGACTCAAGAAAAATGCCGCCCACCTCATGCACCTCAGGCAACCCCACCAGAGATAAGTTGAGCTTGTTCGCTATGATGTTGCCAGTCTGAATGGCGCGCATCATCAGGCTGCAGTAAATGTGGGTGATTCCAAACCCGTGTCTGTTTTGTGGGTCACGCCAGAAGTCTTCTTCTCCATGTTTGGATTGAGCAAGAAAATCAGCAAGCAGCTCCGCCTGGCGCACCCCCTTTTCAGTCAGGGTTGGGTCAGAGGAGAGGGAAGCGGCAGAACCATCCTGAGTTTCCCAGCGGGCGTTGTTAGTGGACTGTCCGTGACGGATGAGATATAGCTGCATGATGTTCCTGGGCGCTATTATACACGGACTAAGGGCGTGAAATGCAGTTTGTTTAAGTAAAAGCATTGGATCAGTGCCAATTTCCAGCTCAAAAAAAGGTTCCCTTGTGATATATGAAGGTGCAAAGGACCCCTGGGAGTGTTATAATCTCAGTCCGAAATCATTGAGAGAAGAACTATGTTAGATAAACTTGAAGCAATCCTCGACCGTTTTGCAGAGCTTGACCGCCGCCTGGCGGAAGCCGGCACGGACTTTCAGCTTGTGGCGGAGCTTTCGAAAGAACGCTCTGACCTTGAGCCGATCGTTAACCTTGCCCGTGAGTACAAGGAAAACCATGCAAAAATCGAAGAAACTGAAGAATTGACAAGCATCGCAGAAGGCGAACTGCTGGACATGGCATACCTGGAGTTAGACCAACTCAAAAACCGCCAGCAAGAGCTGGAAACTGAACTCAAAAGCATGCTGATCCCCAAGGACCCACGCGATAATCGCAACGTCATCATTGAAATACGTGCCGGCACAGGCGGCGACGAGGCTGGTCTGTTTGTGTCCGATTTGCTGCGCATGTACCTGAAATATGCCGACATTCATCACTACAAAACTGAGATCATCTCCTCAAACGAAACAGGCATCGGCGGCTACAAGGAAGTCACCTTTTCCATTAAAGGGCGCGGAGCCTATTCGCGCTTCAAGTTTGAATCCGGTGTGCATCGCGTGCAGCGTGTGCCCGAAACCGAATCACAGGGGCGCATTCACACGTCCACCGTCACAGTGGCAGTATTGGCAGAAGTCGACGATGTTGAAATCGACATCCCCGATTCCGATATCGAGATTGATGTTTATAAATCGGCTGGGGCTGGTGGGCAAAACGTGCAGAAAAACATGACCGCTGTGCGCATCCACCACAAGCCGACTGGCATTATCGTGGCTTGCCAGGACGAACGTTCGCAGTTGCAAAACCGTCTGCGCGCGATGAGCGTCCTCAAGGCGAGGCTGTATGAGATGGAGCAGGAAAAGCGGCAAAACGAACTTGATGCCACCCGACGTTCACAAATTGGCAGCGGTGAACGCTCAGAGAAGATCCGCACCTACAACTATCCCCAATCCCGTGTGACTGATCACCGCATCAATATCTCTTCCTATAACATTGCTGGCGTGATGGAAGGCTATGAACTGGACACTTTCATCGAGGAGCTGCAGCACGCCGAAGAAGCCGAACGCCTGGCAAATTTCGAAACCAATGACTGAAACCAGTCTGCCCTCTGCAATTAATTGCATTGAGCAGCCCTACCAGGTGGCGCTGATATTGCTGGCGCATGTGCTGCAGAAACCCAAAACCTGGGTCCTGGCTCACCCCGAAACGCACCTCAACCCTGACCAAAAAGCACATTTAGAGCGCTTAGTCAGGCGTCTGCAGGCAGGCGAGCCACTGCCCTACCTGATTGGTAAGCAGGCTTTTTTTGGGCTGGATTTTGCCGTCAGCCCGGCAGTGCTGATCCCCCGACCGGAGACCGAACTGTTGGTTGAGCAAGCCCTTAGCTGGCTGGATGCACACCCTGAAGCCAAAAGCGCGCTGGATGTTGGCACTGGCTCTGGCTGCATCGCGATAACATTGGCTACGCGCAAACCGTTGCTGAGAATAACCGCGTCCGATCTCTCTCCTGATGCGCTCGAAATCGCCAGGCAGAACGCCGAAACGCTCCAGGTAAAAGACCAGACCACTTTTGAGCAGGCAGACCTGTTACCCCCGGGGGATCTATCTTTTGACCTCGTCTGCGCCAATCTGCCCTATATTCCAAGCGCGAAACTCGAGCAAGTCAACACGCTAGGGTTCGAGCCAACCCTGGCGCTTGACGGCGGCGAAGACGGCCTGAGCCTGATCCGCCGCCTGCTTGAACAGCTTCCGCCAAGGCTGAAGCGCCCGGGTTTGGTCTTGCTTGAAACCGAAGCCACCCTCGGCACGCAAACGCTCGCCCTGGCAAAAATGGCTTTTCCACAAGCGGACCTCAGGTTGCTGCAGGACCTGGCCGGACTCGATCGCCTGGTGAGGATTGAGGTTTCATGAAAACACAGCTCATTGCAGCCGCCCGCGCCGACGCAATTACACTTGCCTGCGAAGTTGTTCGTGCTGGCGGGCTGATCGCCTTCCCCACCGACACGCTTTACGGCCTGGCTTGCGATCCCCGGCTGCCATTTGCCCTGCAGAAGATTTATGCTGCCAAAGGACGCTCCATGACCAAAGCGATCCCGGTGCTGATCAGCCACCCAGACCAGTTAGTTGGGCTGGTTTCGGGTTTACCTGAGCAGGCTGGCAGACTGATGGAAAAGTGGTGGCCAGGCGCGCTTACTTTGGTGCTGCCTAAACATCCTGGATTACCCAAGGATCTGACACCCTACCCCGGGCTGGCTGTGCGCATGCCGGACCATCCGGTGGCGCTCTCCTTGCTCAATCAAACTGTACCCCTGGCAGTCACCAGCGCTAACCTTTCCGATCGTGAAAACCCGCGGGATGCCGAGGGCGTGTTGTCACAGCTTGATGGAACGGTTGATCTGATTTTGGATGGCGGTGAACTCACAGGCGGGCAGGCTTCGACGATTGTAGACTGCCTGGGCAAAGAACCAAAACTACTTCGCGAAGGTCCAATCCCATTCAGCGAGATCCTGGAAAGGTGGTACGCCAAATGACCCGACTGACAAATTCCTGGCTGGATTTTGTTCTTGATCCTGAGGCTGGCGCTTTTTTCCTTGAGAGCCTGCTATTCCCGGGGGCAAGCCTTAAAAATGCTCGCTACAACCTGAGTTTCAGCGGCAGTGCAGAGCATCCAACCGTAAAACTTGAATCTATCAGCCAGGAGCAGCGGGATGAGCCCCGACATGGATTATTGCAGACTGTTTCCGCCCTCTACCGCACAGAATCAGCCGACCTGGAATGGTTGGTGGAATTTGCCCTGCCAGTGGATCAGCCTCTGCTGCTGCAGCGCATGGAAATCCGCAATCACTCAGAGCAGGTCTTCCACCCCGACAAAATGACCTTCGGCGCCTTGCGGGCAGGTGAGCTGCACTTTTCGGAAATTCGACCTGAAAAGACGGCTTTTTACAGCAATGGCTGGCAAAGCTGGTCGCCCAGCAACACCTGGCAATTTGGTGAAAAACAAACCCGCAGCTGGCTGAAGCATCTCGCGCACCCCATGCTCTACAATGACGGCACGCCCATACCACGCAAAGAATCAGAGTTTTCGGCTGACATGTTTGGCGCGATCATTGATCACAAAGCAAAGGTTGGCCTGATCTGCGGTTTTCTATCCCAAAAGGAGCAGTTTGGATCGCTGCTTTCCACTCTGCATCCCGAGCCAGACCTGCAGGTCTGGGCAAATGCCGATCAGATCGAGCTGCGGGGAGGGGCAAGCCTTGGCAGCGATTGGCTGGCGTGGCAATTCTTTGACAGCTCAGATCCTGAACCATTCAAAGTCTATTTTGAAGCAGTCGCCCGGGAAAATGAAGTCAGGAAGCGCATCGAAACCCCGCTGGGCTGGTGCAGCTGGTATTACTATTTCCAAAACATCACTCCCGCAAAGCTCAGGAGTAATCTCGATGCTGTGAACCAATTGAAGCCCCGTCTTCCCTTGAAGTTTTTCCAGATTGATGATGGCTTTGAGCAGGATGTGGGCAGCTGGTTTGAGTTTGATCCTGATTTTCCGGACGGAGTGGCTGGTCTTGCGGAAGATATTCGCGCGCAGGGTCTGACGCCCGGAATCTGGCTGGCTCCATTCATCCTGCAGCCGCGGTCAAAATTGATCCGCAGGCATCCAAATTGGCTGCTGCGTAAAGCAAATGGACTTCCCGTTAACAGTGGCTTCGTCTGGGGCGGTCTGGGACGGGCGCTTGACCTGACCCATCCGGATGCAATTGGCTATGTCCGCGATGTTATCAAAACTGCGGTGCAGGATTGGGATTTTCCTTATCTCAAATTGGATTTCCTCTACGCCGCTGCCTTGCCAGGCTCCCATCATGACCCAAACAAGACCCGCGCGCAGATCCTGCGCCAGGCTTTGGAGCTGATCCGCGAAGAAGCGGGCAGCGACGCAATACTGTTGGGCTGCGGCTGCCCGATTGGACCGAGTATCGGCATTTTTGACATGATGCGCGTCAGCGCGGACGTCAGCCCGGAGTGGGAACCCAATGCCTTCGGCATCAAAAAACCTGTGCGCAATGAGCCCAACATGCCTTGCGCCCGCAATGCCATCCAGAATATCATCACGCGCGCGCCGATGGACCCTCATTGGTGGGTGAACGATCCGGACTGCCTGCTGGTGCGGGCGGATTCAAAGCTGACCCTGCCCGAAGTGCAGTCCCTGGCGAGCGCCATCAGCTTGAGCGGCGGAGCAGTTTTGCTCTCGGACGATATGAGCAAGCTCAGCGAAGACCGGCTGAGGATTGCCCAAAGCTTGCTGCCAGTGATGCCGCCAAATCCCCAGGTGCTTGACCTTTTTGAGAGCTCCATGCCCTCTAAATTACGCCAGGTGCTGCAGACCCCGGCTGGCAAGCGGCAGGTGATTGCGCTTTTCAACTGGTTGGACGAGCCGCAGGATTTGGCACTGGAAATGAACGCCTTCGGGCTTGGTGAGCAATCCTGGCTGATGCGCGAGTTCTGGACAGGCGAATGGGCTAACGTGGATTCGGACTATGTTTTCCGCGCGGTGCCTGCCCATGGGGTGCGCCTGGTGACCCTCAGCCCGCTGCAAAAGATTGCCTACCTGGGAAGCGATCTGCACCTCTCGCAGGGAATTGAATTGCAATCGTGGAAGGTAAGGGGCTCGACCCTTACTTTTAAGCTGGATCTGGGTCGGGAAGCGGAAGGCAGGGTCTATCTTTACTGCCCCTCCGTTCCTTCCGCAGTCAGCATTGGCAAAGATGAGGTTTATTGGATCCAGGAAACTGAGAAAGTAATCAGCATAGCGGTAAGCCTGGCAAATCCGGCGATGATTAAGGTCTCTTTTTAACAGTTCTGTCTTTTGCCCAATCGGGTTTTTACAGTGACAACATTCGCAATGTCAGGTACAAAAGAGGTACCTGACCTGCGGCTGCGATTTCGGTTAGCAATGTCAGGTACAAATGAGGTACCTGACCTACGGTTAATTGTCTGTCATGATCCACCGCAAGGTATTTATATGTCATCGCGAGGGAGCGCCAGCGGCTGCAGCGATCATTTGTTGAAACGCTGATTTATTGCGAAAAAATTGTATGGGGGTTGGTCAAGGTATCTTGCCCTACCTCAACATTGATACCTGAGTTTCCCTTTTTAGTGTCCTGACAGGCTGTCACGGCAAGCTCTAATTTGTCATTGCGAGGAACGAAGCAATCTAAACTCTCAACCTCATGGACCGTAATTGGTTTACAACCACACCGATACCAATTTTGCCTCGCGATTAGCAAACGTGATTTTGCTTCCTCCGGAGATTATGTCTTTGAAGAGTTTAGATTGCTTCACAAAAGAGGTTCGCAATGACAGATTAAAGATCGTTTTTCGTCGTAGCAACAGGTCTATTTCTTTGCAAAAACACATTATCCTTTTCTGTCAAAGCGATAGCTTGCCTATAGAGTATGGTCTTTAATTTGATCTTAGTGTCCTTAAGCACAGCTTTGTCCTCGTTGAAATCACTATT
>DDWY01000080.1 GCA_002347705.1 Anaerolineaceae bacterium UBA2274
GTGGGAGTATTCCTGCCTTCTTTTCTTATCGTGGCAATTACGGCGCCGCTGGTTAAGAAAATGCGCGAAAACGCAATTACCAGCGCCTTTCTGAAGGGTGTGAACGCGGCAGTGGTGGCGCTGATCCTGATGGTTTGCGTCAACCTGGCGCAAAATGCCCTGGTGGATATCTGGACCGTCCTGATCTTGACAGCAGGATTTCTCGCGATGCTGCTGCTCAAAGCCCCTCCTTATATGCTGGTGCTGGCGGGTTTGTTGATGGGGTTATTGTCCGCACTTATTTTATAACCAACGGACCCGCACCAATTGCTTGTGACAGACGATCACGTAGGGAACGGTCTCCTGAGTTTCCCTTTTTAGTGTCCTGACAGGCCGTCACGGCAAGCTTTAATCTGTCATTGCGAACCTCTTTTGTGAAGCAATCTAAACTCTTTATAGACTTAATCTCTGGAGGAAGCAAAATCACGTTTGCTAATCGCGAAGCAAAATTGNNTCGTTCCTCGCAATGACAGATTAAAGATCGTTTTTCGTTGTAGCAACAGGTCTATTTCTTTGTAAAAACACCTTCTCCTTTTCTGTCAATGCAATAGTTTCCCTGCAGAGTAGGGCCTTGAATTTGATCTTAGTGTCCTTAAGCACAGCTTTGTCCTCGTTGAAATCACTATTTTTCGTCAAAATGGGAAACTCGGGTTTTATAACCAACGGACCCGCACCAATTGCTTGTGACGGACGATCACGTAGGGAACGGTCTTGTACCGTTCCGTTTTGCCGGGGTTGCGGAATGGGTCAATTCTCTTCCCCACTCTTGACCCCCTTTGGTACAATCATTTGTCTATGAATGATTTGCTTGATCTTCTCAACCCGCAACAGCAGCAAGCTGTGGCAGCTACATCTGGACCAACCCTGGTTTTGGCGGGACCGGGCTCTGGCAAAACACGTGTACTTACCTACCGGATCGCCTACCTGATCGGGGCTCTGAACGTACCCGCCTATCGCATCCTGGCAGTGACTTTCACCAACAAAGCTGCGCGCCAAATGGAAGACCGCGTGCAAAAACTGATCGGCGAGCAAGCAAGCGGCTTGTGGCTGGGCACATTTCATGCCGTCTGCGGCAGGATTTTGCGCCGCGAAGCGGACCTGCTGCCCGTAAACCAGAATTTCGTCATCTTTGACGCGGATGACCAGCTTGCCCTGATGAAAGAAATCGTCCGCGAGAGCAATCTCGATGAAAAACTTTACCGCCCGGCATCATTGCTGGACGCCATCTCGCGCGCCAAGAATGACCTGATCGAGCCTGATAACTACCCGGTGAAAAACTTCCGCGATGAACAAATCCGGCGCTTTTTCATCCTCTATCAGCAGCGGCTGATCAAAAACAATGCCATGGATTTTGACGACATGCTGGTCTACACCAATCGCATCCTTGAGGACTTTCCGGTGGTGCGTGAAACCTATGGGCATAAGTTTGAGCACATCCTGGTGGACGAATTTCAGGACACAAACCTGGCGCAGTATGCCATTTTGCGTCTGCTGGCGCAGAAACACCGCAACCTCTATGTTGTTGGCGATGAAGACCAAAGCATCTATCGCTGGCGCGGCGCAGATTACCGCAATATATTACGGTTTCAACAGGACTTTAAAGACGCGAAAACCATCCTGCTCGAGCAAAACTATCGCTCCACGCAAACCATTCTGGATGGAGCCATGGCGGTCATCGATCACAATCGCAACCGCACAGCCAAGAAGCTCTTCACAGAAGCGCTCAAGGGCGAAAAGATCAACCTGCTGATCGCCCAGGATGACCGCGAAGAGGCTGAGTTGGTTGCCACCACGATTGAAAGGGCCATCACCCATCAAAAGATCAGCCCTGGTGCCTTCGCCATCATGTACCGCACCAACGCGCAATCCCGCCTGCTGGAAGAAGCCTTCAGGCGAGTGGGCTTGAGCTATCGCCTGGTGGGCGCGCAGCGTTTCTATGGACGGCGTGAGGTTAAGGACATTATCGCCTTCATGCGTCTTATCTACAACCCGCTGGATGAAATCAGCCTGCGCAGAGTGATCAATTTGCCGCCGCGGGGTATCGGTGATAAGACTGTCGAAAAAATTGTGGCTCTTGCTGCCCAGGAGAACCTGAGCGTGGGTGAAATCCTGCTGGGTCTGGCGCAGGGCAACCCGGAATGGCGGGAGGTATTTGGCAGAGAATTAGGGCGCTTGGAAAATTTTGGGCGCATGCTGCAGGGCTGGCGCGACTGCGCCGGGAAAAACCAAATCACGGTCTTGTTTGACCGCATCCTTGAGGACATTGGCTACCAGGCGCATCTCCAGGACCAGAGCGAAGAAGGGTTGGACCGCTGGGAGAACGTCATGGAGCTGCGAGCGGTGGTGCTGGAGTATGAGGAGCAAGGCTTGCAGATCTTTTTGGAATCCATGGCCCTGGTGGCAGACCAGGACACCTTGCCCGAAAACGTTGACGCTCCAACCATGCTGACGCTCCATGCGGCTAAAGGGCTTGAATTTGACCAGGTGTTCATCACCGGGCTGGATGAAATGCTTTTGCCGCACAGCCGATCAAGAGAAGACGAAGAAGACCTCGCAGAGGAACGCCGCCTGCTTTACGTGGGCATCACGCGCGCCCGCAAGCGTCTGACCCTGACGCGCGCCCGCCGGCGCCGCAGTCCCTATGGCAGCTATGAGGAGTCCATTCCCAGCCGGTTTCTGGACGATCTCCCTGCTGAACTTTTGCAGGGCAGCCCGCGCGACCTACCGGGACGTTTTAGTTACGGACGCGAAAGTGGCTATTCGCGCTGGGAGGCACCCTCTTGGATGCGCAGTGCCCCTCCCTTAAAAGAAACGCCCATCACGCGCTTCAAGGCGGGTATGCAGGTGAAACATGACAAATACGGGCGCGGCGTGGTCAAGACCAGCAAACTGGAACACGGTGATGAAACGGTGGAAGTCTATTTTGAGGGCTTTGGTCTCAAAGCGCTGGTGGCTTCGCTGGCGAAACTCGAGATTTTATAATATTTTTTGTAGGGCGGAACGCGCTTTTGCCTGCCCTTGTGGCGAAGCTGCAAGGGTTGCGCACTCCGCCAAAGAGATTGATGCCGATATTTTATTTGTGGGAGTGAGACCGGAATACGCGTTGGCTTTTTCATTATCTTCTGGCGGTCTCATTCCGACCTACGACTACTACGTCCGACCTTCGCATTATGTTTGTCATTCTGAACGAAGTGAAGAATCTTGCCCTGCAATTATCAAGATCCTTCGCTGGCGCTCAGGATGACAAACCCTGGCGCAAAGAACGACACTCAATGATACAAGCCATCCCTTCCAGCTTTCTAAACGCTATAATTAAGCACGGAGGATGATGCTATGGAAACAATTTACACCTGGTACGGGCACGCGACACACGGCTTAACGGTGGGTGAGAGCCAATTGCTGATCGACCCCTACTTCACTGGCAACCCTGCCGCAACGCTCAAGCCGGAACAAGTCAGCGCTGACTATATCCTTATCACTCATGGTCACGGCGACCATATCGGCGACACGCTTTCTATCGCCAGCCGCACAGATGCTCTGTGCATTAGCAACGCCGAGATCAGCGCCTGGCTGCGCAACAAGGGCTTACGGACCCACGGCCAGCACATTGGCGGGGGATTTCACTACCCATTTGGCTACCTCAAACTGACTCAGGCACTTCACGGTTCAGCCCTGCCCGATGGAAGCTATGGAGGCAATCCGGCGGGCTTTCTCCTGACTACACCCGACGGGAAAAAGATTTACATCGCGGGTGACACTGGCTTGTTTGGGGACATGAAACTCATTGGGGATGAAGGGCTCGACCTGGCTGTGATTCCGATTGGAGACAACTACACCATGGGTCCGGATGACGCTCTCAAGGCGGTCAGACTGCTGTGCCCCAAGCGCGTGGTGCCCGTTCACTACAACACCTGGGAACTGATTGCCCAGGATCCACAAGCCTGGAAAGCCCGTGTCGAAGCGGAAACTGGAGCAAAAGTAATCGTTTTGAAACCCGGCGAAAGCCTGAGTCTGTGAGGGTAAGATGTTTAAAAAGTTAGACCCTGAAACAAAAAAACGCCTGCCGCCGGGGCAGCACCTGACGGATCGTTTCCCGGTTCTGCATTATGGTCCGGTACCGCGCTTGAATCTGGAAAGCTGGACCTTCAGAGTATGGGGAGAGGTCGAAAAACCCCTGCTGCTGACATGGGAAGAGTTCAACGCGCTTCCCCGCACCAAGCTGAATATGGACATCCACTGCGTGACCACCTGGAGCAAATTGGACACCAATTGGGAAGGAGTCAGCCTTAAAACTCTGCGTGAACTGGGTTTGGTAGTGCCAAAGCCTGGCGCGCGCTTTGTGATCCAGCATGCCGAGTTTGGATATACTGCCAACCTGCCGCTCGAGGTAATGGACGCGGACAACTTCCTGTTGGCGACTCACTATGAAGGGCAGCTAATCAGCCTGGAACACGGCGCGCCTTTGCGCGGCATCTGCGGAGCAATCCCGGGGAGGGATGACCTGAAGGATGTGTATTTCTGGAAGGGCGCAAAGTGGTTGAGGGGGCTGGAATTTTCAAAAACCGACGTGCCGGGCTTTTGGGAGCGGGCAGGCTATCACAACGAGGGTGATATCTGGCTTGAAGAACGTCATGCCAGAGGTTATTAATCAGCACAACCCAATATCCGTAAATAAAAAAAACAGGACGCAAGTCCTGTTTTTTGGTTTTAGAGATCAGCTAAATCTTGCGCGTCCGCCACATGTAAAAGCCCAAACCAAGCCCTGCCAGCAGGACAACGCCGCCAATAATGCCGAGCACTGGTGAGCGGCGTGCTGAATCGGGTGTAATCACGCCAGCAGAGGGAGCAGATTCCTGCGCGCCAAAATCAATGGTGGCATCTTCACCTGCCTTGACTTCGAGGGCGTAGTTTGTGATGGTGGTAGCGTTAAAGCCGTCCGGGATGGCGACGCTGACATTGTATGAACTCTGGGGGAGGTCAGGGAAACAGCGCGGCTGAACCTCGTCCGGGTTTCCGGCAACGGTGGTGCCAGTAAGCGAGACCGAACCATCTGGATTGTTCACGCTCACTTCGCCGCCATAGAGATAATCCTCACCGATGGTGCGCATGCCATTGCCATCCTTGTCGTGAAAGAGCACCACGCAAATAGTGGCAGTGCCAGGAGAAGGCGTGGGAGAGGGAGTGACCAATTCCGGGGGAATAGTGGCGGTCGGCATGGCGGTCTGGGTGAGCACCACGGGTTCGACTCTGCCCAGGATGATATCCTGCCCTTCATACAAGACGCAGGCATCATCCAGACCATTCAAGATCTTGATGGTCTCAATTGGTACATTCGTCAGGAGTGAGATGCTGATGCAACCATCCCCTGGGCGAACCTTGAAAATTATGTCGCCGTTTGCATTTGGCGTAGGTGTTTGGTAGGGAGTGCCCTGTGCGGATGCGGGCAGGCGTAACATGCTGAGGCTTAAACCCAGGGCAATCAAGAGTAGTAATAAAAGGGGCAGCATTTTTGACTTTGTGTTCATAGTTACCTCATATTTTGCATTATAACATTGTCGACCACAGGCGTTTTATCAACAGCCAGGACCGAATTGCAGCTTTTGGGTAAAATTGGAACATGCCAAGAATTAACTGGTTGCTTACTTTATCCCTTTTGCTGTTAGGTGCCTGCGCAAAGCAGACAGCAGAGATTACTCCGACTCCTGAACCAGAACCAACCCTGGCGCTGTCGCCCAGCCCCACCGTGGACTGGTTTCCCAGCACGCCGCCTCCCACTCGCATTGCCACGGAGGCTGGAGGCTTGCCGACACAGATTTCCGAGGTTCCGGTGACTTGGCCTTTAACGGTTTCTGACAATTTCAGCGATCCGAGCCACTGGCAGGAAACCAGCAGCCCAGCGGGAACAGTCGCATACGAGGCAAACTCGCTCACGCTGGCGCTGCCAGCAGGCAAAATGCCGCTTGTTAGCATGAGTGACCACATCCTTCCGGGCGATTTTTACCTGGAGCTCACCATGGATGTTTTAATGTGCAGTGATGCGGATCAATACGGCTTGATACTCTGGCGCAACAGCACATCGGGAACCTTTCAGATCTGGTTCAATTGCCAGGGCGAGGTCATGGCAGAACGGCAGATTGGCGGCAGCATCGGGCGGCTGTTGAATTGGCAGACTGCCCGCAAGCTTCAGCCTGGCGCCCCTGCCAGCAATCGGATCGCGGTTTGGGCAGAGGCTGGGCAGCTGCGGGTTTTTGTGAATGGCGCTGAGCAATACAGCCTGCAGACCCGCAGTGATCTGAGCGGCGCTTTGGGGGTTATTGCCCAGGGTTCGGGCAGCAACGCGGCTACTTTCTCCATTTCCAATCTGTTGATTTACACACCATAGGCTGTTGAGCGGATTTTTCTATCCATCCATAAGCCTGTTTGCAGCATTAACCGGTGCCTGACTTATGTGTTGTGATAAAGCAGCACGGGTACAAACTGCCCGCAATGACGCCTTAATTGACTCCTTTTACTCGATAAGGATATAATGAAAATAACCACATAAAAAGTGGAAAAAACTAAGGAGGGCAGTCATGTCTGACAAACTCAGCATCATCATCCCAATGGCAGGTTTGGGCAGCAGGTTGCGCCCCCTCACCTGGAGCCGCCCAAAGCCTTTGGTATCGCTGGCGGGTGCCACTGTTCTCGACCACCTGTTGTCGATGTTCAAATCGATTGCGGATCGGGATGATGTTGAGTACGTTTTTGTCATGTCACCCGGACAGGAAACCCTGATCCGTGCTCACATGCAGAAAGTTCATCCACACGTCAAAGTACATTACATTGAACAGCCTGAGAAAAAAGGTCAGTCGGATGCCTTATGGCACGCGCGCGAATTTTTATCCGGTGAAGCACTGATCCTTTTTTCGGACACCCTCATTGATAATGATTTTTCCTTCCTGGTGGAACCCCAGCTTGAAGCCATTGCATGGGTCAAAGCCGTGCCCGACCCACGCCGTTTCGGAGTTGCGGAAGTCAATGCCGGCGGGCAGGTTTTACGCCTGATCGAAAAACCCAATGACATGAATAACAACCTGGCTGTTGTGGGCTGCTATTACTTCCCGGATGGGAGCCACCTGGTAGAGGCAATTGAAGAACAGGTCCAGAAAAAGATCTCCTTAAAGGGAGAATACTTCCTGGTTGACGCGATCAACCTGATGCTTGAAAAAGACCTGCCGATGCGGATCGAACAGGTGAAGACCTGGCTGGATGCCGGCACATCGGAAGCATTGTTGGATACCAATCGCCACTTACTTGAGAACGGGTGCGACCGCGAGCCAACTCCAGGTCAATTGGAAGACACAATCATCATTCCGCCGGTTTTTATCCACCCTGAAGCTCGGGTGAGCACCTCCATTATTGGCCCATTCGTTTCGGTGGGGGCAGGCAGTCTTGTGCAGCATAGCTCCATTCGCGACTCCATCCTCAGCCCTGGAGCCCACATCACCAATGCAAACATCGAAGGCTCCCTGCTTGGCTACGATGTGGTTGTGAATGGTTTGATTGGAAAATTTAACCTGGGAGATAACTCCTGGGCGAATTGGTAGAAAAAAACAACTGAATAAAAAAGGAGAGTGCATGGCAATCAGATTATCTGAAAAGGTGGCAACGTTGAAGCCGTCCGGCATCCGCAAGTTTTTTGATATAGCGGCTACGATGAAGGATGTGATCTCACTTGGGATCGGCGAGCCAGACTTTAGTACCCCTGAACCTGTCATCCAGGCGGGTATCGAAGCCCTGAGGCGGGGTGAAACTCACTACACCTCCAACCACGGACTGCTGGTGCTTCGGCAAGCTATTAGCGACCATCTCAAACGCCTCTATGACGTTGAGTACTACGCCGAGTCCGAAATAATCGTGACAGTGGGAGTCTCTGAAGCCCTCTACCTTGTTTTTGCGGCAATACTGGATCCTGGTGATGAAGTCATCATCCCCACACCGTGCTTTGTTTCCTACCAGGCGGAAGTCGCGCTGGCAGGCGGCGTGCCGGTGGAAGTGCCAACCTTTGCTGAAGATCATTTTGTTCCCCGCATCGAGGACATCCAGGCGGCCGTCACTCCCAAAACGCGCGCGATCTTTATCGGCAGTCCCAGCAACCCAACCGGTGCGGTTTATCCGCGCGAATTTCTCATGAAATTGGCTGACCTGGTACGGGAGCGTGACCTGATGGTCATCTCTGACGAAATCTACGATCGCCTGGTTTATGGCACTGAACATGTCTGTTTTCCCAGTTTGCTTGGGATGCAGGAGCGCACTGTGCTGATGGGTGGTTTCTCGAAAGCATATGCCATGACCGGCTGGCGCATCGGCTACGCTGCTGGACCAAAAGAAATCATCTCGGGCATGGTGCGCGTGCACCAGTATTCCATCATGTCCGCGCCTACGGTCTCGCAGTATGCTGCATTAAATGCATTAATAGTAGGTGAACCTTTTGTGCAGGAAATGTTAAGCGAATATGATCGCCGCCGCAAATTGGTGGTCAGCGGACTGAATTCCATTGGACTAAAGACTTTTGAGCCCAAGGGCGCTTTCTATGCCTTCCCGGACCTGCGTTCGACTGGGCTGAGCGATGAGGAGTTTTGTAACCGGCTCTTAAAAGATGAATTTGTGGCAATCGTGCCGGGCAACTCCTTTGGGGATGCTGGCACTGGATTTGCGCGGGTTTCATACGCTACTTCCTATGAAAAAATTGAGGAAGCCCTGGTGCGAATCGATCGTTTTGTGAAGCGCATTGGGTGAGTTTGCATAATTTGCCTGTGGGAAACAGGGTTGACTTTTGATAGGGCTCGTTTATTGAATAAAAATGCGGAGTGTGAAAATAGTATGTCGATAAATGACTTGCAAATAAAACCCCTTAGCCCGGAAATGGCGGACCAGTTCACTTCCTATTTGAGCGAGATGGATTACAGCCATGCTGAACACTGGCATTTTTGCTATTGCCAGTATTACCATGTGGATTGCAGCAGCACTGAATGGCGCGAGCGCACTGCTGAGCAAAATAAGGCCCTTGCTGAAGAAAATATTAAGAGTGGCTTGATGCGCGGCTTGGTCGCTTTGGATGGCGAGCAGATGGTCGGTTGGGTCAACGTCAATGACGTCAAAAATTTCGCCCTGTGTAAGAGCAAAGTGATAATGTCCTAAAGTAGCAAAATAGAAATGTCCTAATTATGATTAGGAGCTATGACATGGACAATTGCAATGAGCAGTAAAGAATTAGCCCGCAAGACAGAAGTAGAACGGGCGATAGATCATCGGATCACCCAAAGAGAATCAGCCCATAAGCTTGGAATAAGTGAGCGTCAATTCAGACGCATCTTGAAACGCTATCGACAGGAAGGAGACGGAGGACTGGTTTCAAGAAAGCGTGGAAAACCAAGCAACCGGCGAACAGATGCGAAGACCAGGGATGAAGTTTGGCAATTGATCACGGACCCGATCATGAACGGCTTTGGGCCAACCCTGATGGCTGAGAAGCTGGAATCGAAAAAGGGGATATGCTTGAGTAAAGAGACTGTGCGCAGGATGATGATCAGAGCCGGTGTTTGGGAAGCAAAGACCAAAAAGAAATCAGAAACACACCCTGCCAGACCGCGGAGAATGAGCCGTGGAGAACTGGTGCAGATTGATGGTTCAGATCACGCCTGGCTGGAAGAACGGGGACCAAAAGCGACTTTGCTGGTATTTGTGGATGATGCCACCAGTGAGATCCTGGCAGCTGAATTTGAGCCTGAAGAATGCTTCTTTAGCTATGGAGAGCTGTGTAAACGCTACTTCAAAGAACATGGTTTTCCCAAAAGCTTCTATAGCGACAGGTTTAGCGTTTTCAGGGACAATCACAAAGGCAA
>DDWY01000094.1 GCA_002347705.1 Anaerolineaceae bacterium UBA2274
GTCGGCGGTTTGACAATCAGGCTTTGATCCACAATCGTTGCAAAAATAGACACATCCTCTTTGGCAACCTCAGTTAGCAAGCGGGCAATCGCTTTTTCTTCGAAGTTCGCCGCTTTGATCTCACCACGGCTGAGGCTTGTGCCATATTTCTTCATCGCGCGTCGAATGGGTAATTCAATTTCTCTTGGTTTACCTGTGCTTAAAAGGGCAACAACCAAAAAATGGGTGCCGCCTGGAATGCCAACCGTTCCCGATTCATCAATGAAAGCGAAATGCATTAAATCTGGCATGAATTATTGATCCAGTGTTAGACGTGTATTGGCGGCATCATGACCACGCATCTGCTGGTCCAAAAACTGCTTGAAACGATTTTGCAGTTCCTCGCGTGAACAGGGCAGCCCGCCGGCTTTTAACGCTTGCAATAGCGTATCCACCGGCAAAGTCACCGCCTGAATCCCGCGCAACGCCTGGATGGCTGACGGAACAAAGTTCGCCGGTAAACTTTCTGCGTCATCGCCTTGCAGTAAGAATTCATCCACCGGTTTGCGCTCGGCTGGCGACATGGCTTCCAGGCTGTGTTGGGCGGTGGCGCTGTTCAGGTTGTCGCGCAAGGCTTTGCGCCAGTTCTTTAGCAGGTCGCTTAATCTTTCATCCAGCAGGTGAACCTGGGCATCTGCATGGACTGCCGTGCGTAGCTGCGCTGGGCGCAGATGACAGTAGGGGCAGGTGGGGGTATCAGCCAGAACGCCTTCGTGGAACTCGCGGCATGAAACCAACCCGGTGAGCTGCTGCTTCCAAAATTCAAAATCGCCGCTGCGGGTTAACAACTCAATGGCGGAAAGCGCGCGCATGGATTCAAAGCGTGCATCCCGGTAAAGCCGCTGGCGCAAATCGTCCCCGCTGGCTGTGAGCACCGATTTGCGGTGCAGCTCGCTGTAAACCGCGATGTAATCTTGTTTCAGGCTGGTTAATTCGCGCAAGACAGCCTGAAGTTCCAAATCTGCTGTACCCTTGCCAAACCGGCGGATCGAATCCAGCGTATTCTTCTGGGTCTGACGGGCAAGTTGGGTCCATTCGTGATCTTCAGGCAGGTTGGCCTGGGCTTCAGCCAGGTATGTGGTGTAGGGTTGGATTTGATTGACTGCATCCAAAAGCTGGCGCGCCCGTTGCACAATTCCGCGGTAATCCAAATTTTCCTGAATATCGCCTGGGGTGAAGTGCAAATTTCGTAATTTTCCAACAGTGGTGTATTTACTCAATTCTTCCAAAAATTGTTTATATCCGCGCAGTCCGGGCAAAAGATCCATAGTGGATAAAGAGAAATCCGGAGCATCGCTGCCTACCACAGTACCCTGTTCCACCACAAAGGTTAACCGGTCCGTAAAGATTGGCGTGTTCCACAGCTGCGCACCCTGTTCCAACCGGTTTTGCAACTGCACGACCATTTCTAACTCTGCATGCACCAGCCGTTGCAGTTCAGTCACTGCACTTTCACGTGTATTTTCATCCCGTACCAGACCGGGTTGTAATCCTAATCCTTCGAAAATCATGCTCCATAGGTTGATGGGTAAGGTACGTGGGCGTTTGTAGAAACGAAAGTTCACAAGGTCCGTCATAGAGCGCGTCAGGGCTCTTTCCAGCGTACTGGCATCCAACTCTTCTCGCCCATCCAGGCTGAGGACAATATCGCCGTTATAGACCAGCGCCAGCAAAATCACAGCCACCCATTCCGGCTCTAATTTAAATCTCAGATCTTTTTCAAAGGGTTGTACCCCACCTGCAACCAGTTCAATCACTTCACCGCGATTGATCACCTGTCCATCGGGTTTATCATTGAGCAGCTTCAGGAAATATCCGGTATAGGGGGAATCGTACGGGCGGATATTGCCTTGCTCATCCAGGATACCCAACCCTTCCAAAATACCTGAACCCAGGTTGGAAGTGCGCCCGCATAGGCGGCGGATGGCTTCCATGGCGCTGTTGGCGCGCGCAGTTTCGGTCACGGGTTGGCTCAATCGTGTAAACTTAGGGTAGTCCGGGTAGCGGTCTTCAAATTCAGGCGAGAATAAGTGTGAGGAAACCAGGCGAATTAGTTCCTCGATATTTTGGCTGGCTGTGCTGCGCATGCGCGTGAGGACGGTCTGAATGGGCTCATCCACGCCCTGATAAACGATGTGCAGTTTCTCAACCAGGTGCTCTTGCAGCCAGCGCATCAAATTGCGGAAATACGTTTCGGCTTTGTTGGCGTATTCTGTACGATACTCCGTAGACTCATTCGCCATAGACCGCGCACCGGCATAGAGCCGGATTTTTTCTTCAAATTCATGATCCAAGCCGGATAGATAGAAGAGCACTTCATCAGGAAGCTTCTGGTCATTATAGGTACGATTTGAGAATGGCGGGAGAAAGTATATATAGAAGTCCCGCGGCGGTTGGGCTGTTGTGCGTTCATCCGGTGGGCCGAAGAATAGATAACCCGGCCGGGTCACTTTATGATCTGCCCATGGCAGTTCATAGAACCAAATGCTGTATCCGGTTAAATAAGTGGTGTCACTCAGGTTGAGCGCCTGTCGCAGGGCATCATAAAAATAGATGTTGAGGTCCGGCTTGTCCATGAAGTCGCCGCGTTCGCGAATTTTCTGATCAAAATCTACCGCTTTTTTCAAATCCAGGTAATACTGACCGTTTTCTGGGTTGTAAGAAAGGAACTGACCCTGAACTGTCTTCATCATCTCTTTGAGCGCCACCTGAACCTGATCGAGTAGGAATTCAGCATTATTCATCTCAGGCGGGAGTCGTTGGTAGAGACACAACCCATCGCGCAGACCCTCTGCAGTCACACCCAGGGGAATAAAGACATCATTTGTCGTTAAACGCTGCACACTGAGTGCACGGATAATGCGGATGGCTAAATCCTTGAGGTTGGGACGTGTATACGCATTCTGAATCAACCCCTCAAGAATATTGCTTTTCTCAATTACTTTGGCAATATCATCAATGCTGCGTAAGCTGGGATCGTCCTGAATCAACTTCCAATATTGATCATATGAAATTAAACCGGGCTGGTCAGCGGGGATTTCCTGATCCAACACAGATCGGATCGCAGTGCTGAATGTTTTTAATACCTGACGTTTTTCAGCAATGGCAAGGTTTTCAAAGGTCTCCACATAAACCGGATGAATTGGGAATAAATCCACAAATTCCTCCATACGCTCGGCCATAGATTTATACAGGGGCGCAAATTTCCGTAAATAGTCAGCAATCTGAGCTTTTTGGGCGTCGGTCTTTTTGAGTAAGCGTTGTGAAACGACAAAGGTAATATCTTCGCGCGCAATATTGATTTGCTCAAAACGATCCTTGACACGGCGAAGCTGCTCTGCCACAAAACCGAATCTCGGATTTTCAAACAGAGTCTCCTGTAAACCGCCGATAAACCGGAAGGGACAGGATGCGGCCACTTCGCCCAATTCACGTAAGAACCCCAGGTCGAGAATCAAGGCGCGCTGTTCACGGGTCCGTAGATAATCCAGCAACTCATCGACGACCAACAAGATGCCCATTCCGGGATACTTTTCCTGAAAGGCTGCCACTGCCTGGATTATCAATGTTTTATTATTGTTCACCTGGTCAGCTGGGGGAAACACAAAAGGAATACCCCAGGAACTTAATGCAGCTTGCAGTTCATCCAATAAGATTTCCCGCAACCCGCGGGTCACACTCCCAATTTCGACGCGCACTACCTTAAACTTACCTGCAAAGCTATTGGC
>DDWY01000032.1 GCA_002347705.1 Anaerolineaceae bacterium UBA2274
AAAACACATTCTCCTTTTCTGTCAAAGCGATAGCTTGCCTGCAGAGTATGGTCTTTAATTTGATCTTAGTGTCCTTAAGCACAGCTATGTCCTCGTTGAAATCACTATTTTTCGTCAAAATGGGAAACTCGGGTGAAGACCCCTTAGCGGTTCACAAACGCGTGTTAACCAATCTTTCCTGGCAATTTACGGACAAAGTCCTGCCACCTCCATCGTTCTTGGTTTACCCAGAGTTTAGATTGCTTACGGAATAGTAAACTACGTGTCACAAAAGAAGTACGCAATACCCAGAGAGTACGATGTGACAGGTTTGCCTCACATCTTTGTTTACTGAGAAAAAAGACCAGGTTAAAGCTTTGAATATTGCTAATCTTTTCTTGACTCTCGTTGCCTATGCTATAATCTTTATTCTGGTGGGGTGTCTATTCACCCTGCGCTCGAGTTATGGAAAAGACCGGAACCTTACCAATTTATCGCCGTGTCAAAGCTTTGCTTGCAACCGGAGCCTTGGTGGCCCTGGTGCTGATGTTGAACGCCTGCGGCTCAGGTGGGGGCAGACCTCCAGGAGGGTCAAGTGACCAATCTCCTAACGTCTGGCTCACCGCCACACCCACCCAAACCCTGCAGCCCAGTGCGACCCCTACCCCGGACGTCTGGCCAACCTTCGCACCGCCCAGCAGCCCTGCTTCCACCGCCATTCCCCCTGCCGTCCCCCGGCTGGAACTGGATGAGGACGTAAAAATCTGGCTGCTGCTTGGCACCGAAGCGGAGAAACCCTTCAGCGGTCGCACGGATGCCATCCATCTGCTGCTGATCAATGAAAGGCTCTCCAAGGCGAGCGTCATCTCCATTCCGGGCAGCCTGTTTATTTATCTCCCCGGGCACACGATGCAGCGGCTCAACACGGCCTTCGCCCTCGGCGGCATGGAACTTGTACGCGACACACTTGCGTACAACTTCGGCATCCGCCCCGACAAATTTGTCCTGGCGCATCCGACCGAGTTCAAGTGGCTGGTGAATGACCTGGGCAGTCTGGATGTGAGCGTGCTCTTTCCGATCCGTGACGCATGCGGCGGCCTGCCCGCGGGCACGCACCGCATGAATGGCGACAAGGTTTACTGCTACGTTTCGTATGATAGCGGCGACGAGGTTAATCGCACGCGCCGTCAGCAGCAGGTTTTGCAGTTGCTCTTTACCAAATTAGTTCAAAATGGCAGATTTGCTCGCTTGCCGGTTTTGTATGTTTCCTACCAGGATCATCTCGAAACCGACCTCTCCCTGCTGGATCTCCTCCTCCGTGTACCCCTGGCACTGCGCCTGGGGGACCCGGATAGGGTGAATTACTTCGTGTTGGGATGGGAGCAGTTGCGCCAGTGGGAATTGCCTGACAACACGCAGACCGTAGTCCTGCTTCCGCGTGAAGAGCAGGTCGCGGAGCTTTTTGAGCAGGCATTGGCCGCCATCAGCGAACCCTCCCCCCTCGGGGAGATCGTTCTGACGTACGAAGCCCAGGTGACCATCGCTGTCGCGCTCACGCAAACCGCCCAGGCGACGCCCTACGTGCCGGTTTGGCCGACCAGTACGCCAATTGGGCAGCCTACAGCGACCCCCACAGCGACCCGTACTGCGACCCAGCCTGGTCAGCCAACCGCGACCCGCACGCCGACGCGCACAGCGACGCCTGGACCGACTGCCACTTTTTCTGAACCTTATCCGATACCCACCGCGGTTTTTTATACTCCAACTCCAACACTGCCGGGGTATCCGTAAAAAATGGAGAGAATGTTAAGAAAGACCAAGCATCAGCATATCTTCTCACTCCTCAGAGTTCTGATGGTGTGTGGTCTTTTGCTGGGTCTGATTGGAACAGCTCCGGCAAAGTCAATCTCACTGCCCTCCGCCGGCGTAAACCGCCATGTGACAATCGAAGTTGACTATACCATCTACGAGTGGTGGCTGCTTTCATGGAAAACCTCCGACATCGTCTGCCAGATTTACACCGAACATGAATCCTGGCCGGATAACTCCGAAGTGCTCTATTACTGTGGGTCAGCCATTCAAAAGCAGTGGTTAGATACGACTGCCTGCGTGTTTGACGAGAACATCACCAACCCTCAGGAGTGCAAGGGCTTATATCTTCACAAGGCGAGTGTGACCCCTTCCAAGCGCACGGTGGAGATCAGCCTGCCTTCGCCGGAGGTTTTCGTCTCAATTGCCGGCTGCAACAAGGAATCCGGGCAAAACAACTGCACCACGCTGCCCTATCTGCGCTTGCAGGCAGTGGAGCCGCTCCCCAACGAACAGATCATTCAGATCCTTGGAACCGTCAACGGCGCTGGTTTTAGCTGTCCGGGTGGCGCCTGCGACTTGCCGCTGAGCCCAACTGGCATGGAAGGCGTGCAGGTGGAGTTTTGGGCGGAGTCGAGCTATGGTGATTCGAGCGAGCGTTATAGCGCTCAGGTTCGCGTGATCCCCTGGGGCGACTTTGCCAATCCCGATCAGCCCGCAACCGACAAGCCCAGTTATTATGTGGACGTGCTCAGTTCCCAGTGGCTGGGCGAAGGTCAGTCCAGCTGTTCAGAGATTTGGCAGTCCTTCCTTCCGGTGGACGGACCTCCAGGCTGGCTCAAAACACCCGAACTGGCAGAAGAGTTGGTCTCAACGAACGAGTATTTCCTCCTGGCAGGTTTGCTGATCAAGCAGGGGTTGGTGGATGCGAGTTCTTGCCCGGGAGGCGGGCTTGAATTGAATGGCGCCGCGAATGCCTGCGGCATGGAAGCCGCCCAACCGGTGGTGGATGACTGGCAAAATCAGTTTGACTCGGAAATCCTGCGCGTTGCCGATGATACCGGCGTTCCCGCGCAATTGATGAAAAATATCTTCAGCCGCGAAAGCCAATTCTGGCCAGGGATCTATGAAAAAGTCCGTGAGGCTGGGCTTGGTCACCTGAGTGACATCGGAGCGGATGCGGTGTTGCTCTGGAACCCGGCTTTCTACAGCCAGTTCTGTCCGCTGATCCTGGCGAATGAAACCTGCCAGCGCGGCTTTGGCAACCTCGATCCAGCTCAGCAGGAAATGCTGCGCGGTGCGCTTGTCCAGAAGGTCAATGCTGCCTGTCCTGATTGCCCGGTGGGGATTGACCTGACCCAGGCAAACTTCAGCATCAGCATCTTTGCCCGCAGCATTTTAGCCAACTGCGAGCAGGTGCGTCAGATCGTTTACAACACGACTGGTCGCCAGGCTGGTCAGGTTGCGAAGTATGAGGACTTGTGGAAGTTCACTTTGCTGAATTACAACGCTGGTCCCGGCTGCCTCGGCAACGCCCTGCAGCGCACTATCAATAACGGCAACCCACTCACCTGGGATAATATTGCCTACAACCTTGAGGAGGGCTGCCGCGCTGGCATTACTTATGTTGAAGGCGTCTCAAGCATGCCCCAGCCAGACACGGGCGGCATCAATGATCTGTTGAGCACACCCCAACCAGGCACCTACTTGCCCACACCTACAATCCAACCAACGCCGCGTCCGATTATCCTGACCCCCACACCCGGACCGACCGCCACTCCTGGGCCAACCGCCACTCCTGGACCGACTGCCTATCCTGGGCCGACTACGACTACAGGACCCTCCCCCAGCGCCACTCCTTATCCCTGATCCTTTTCAGAACAGGGCTTAGGCTTTTCCTGAACGCAGCGCCTCAAGCTGGTTTTCGAGTTCAACCCTTTTTTCGATACCAGCTTGTTGCACTTCGTAACGCACATTATGGACGTAGTCGCAGATCTTTGCTTTTAATTCTTCACCCGAATAAGGCGTATAGATCCGGGCTAAGGAACTGCCGATCAGTCCGCCAAGCACTGCACCAAATAACCAACTGGAACTTTTGCTCATTTTATCTTCCTTTTGTGAATTTGTTGTTTATATTATAAGGGATTGCAGAGTGATAAGAAACTTAACCTCTAAGCCAGTCCAAACCCCCTCCAGTGAAGCACAGGGTCGAAGATCCGTGTAGCGCAGCGAAAGGGAAGTGGGGGTTAGGGGGGGGTCTTTTCTAAGAGATGGAGCTTTTTTCTCGAATCGACTTTCTATGTGGTCACAAAATTTAGATGCAATTGCCTTGGCCTCTACGTGCTTGTTCTTGGTTGCGTTTAGCATTTTAGCGCACTACCGCTTTTGCGTTTTTGACATGATAAAAAAAAGCGCAAAAGCGCAAAACCTCCCATTAAACGCTCAGTGCTTATATCTGTCCGACAAAATGTTAACGTCCTTCTATCAAACAAATACTATCCTTTAACCACTTTCATTATGATTATTTTTAGATAACAAGGAGTGAATATGGGAAAAATAATTGGAATTGACCTGGGTACTACCAACAGTGTCGTCTCGGTCATTGAAGGCGGATCCCCCACTGTGATTTCTACCTCAGAAGGGTCGCGTTTACTGCCTTCTGTGGTGGCTTTTAACAAAAATGGTGAACGTCTGGTGGGCATTCCTGCCAAACGTCAGGCGATTGTGAACCCTGAAAATACGGTTTCTTCCGTGAAACGTTTCATGGGACGTCGCTATGACGAAGTGGAACAGGAACGCTCGATGGTTTCGTTCAAGGTTGTTGCCGGTCCCACTGGCGATGCCCGCATCCAGATCCCTGTCACGGGGCAAACGTACACCCCGCAGGAGATTTCCGCCATGGTGTTGGCTAAATTGAAGACCGATGCCGAAGCTTACCTGGGCGAAAAGGTCACCCAGGCTGTCATCACCGTGCCGGCTTACTTCAACGACAGCCAGCGCCAGGCAACCAAAGATGCCGGCAAAATCGCCGGGCTAGAAGTGATGCGTATCATCAATGAACCGACCGCATCCGCGCTTGCCTACGGATTGGATAAGAAAGAAAATGAGATCATCCTGGTCTTTGACCTGGGCGGCGGAACGTTTGACGTCTCTCTTCTTGAAGTAGGCGGCGGCGTGGTGGAAGTGAAAGCCACCAATGGCGACACCCACCTCGGCGGCGATGACTGGGATAACGAAATCGTGAACTGGGCCGCGGATGAATTCCGCAAAGAACAGGGCATTGACCTTCGCAAGGATCGCCAGGCGCTGCAGCGTTTGCGAGAGGCTGCGGAAAAAGCCAAGATCGAACTCAGCTCCGTGCTCGAGACTGAGATCAACCTGCCCTACATCACGGCCGATGCCAGCGGACCCAAGCACCTGCTGCTGAAACTCAGCCGTGCCAAATTTGAGCAGATGACTGAAAGCTTGCTCAATCGCTGTCTGCCGCCTTTCCAGGCTGTCATGAAGGACGCTGGGGTAAGCGTGGATCGCATTAATGAAGTTGTGCTGGTCGGCGGCTCCACGCGTATGCCGATGGTGCAGGAATTTGTTAAAAAGCAGACCCACGGCAAAGAGCCCAACAAGAGCGTCAACCCGGACGAAGTTGTTTCCATTGGCGCAGCCATCCAGGGCGGCGTTTTGGCAGGCGACGTTAAGGACGTGCTGCTGCTGGATGTGACCCCACTCTCATTGGGTGTGGAAACTTTGGGCGGCGTTATGACCCGTTTGATCGAACGCAACACCACTATTCCGGTCAAGAAAACCGAAACTTTCTCGACCGCGGAAGACAGCCAGACAGCCGTGGATATTCACGTTTTGCAGGGTGAACGCCCGATGGCAACCGACAATATGACCCTCGGCCGCTTCCGCCTGGACGGCATCCCACCGGCGCCGCGCGGCATCCCGCAAGTGGAAGTTACTTTTGATATCGACGCCAACGGCATCCTGAGCGTGACCGCCAAAGATAAAGCCAGCGGTAAGGAGCAAAAAATTACCATCACCGCTTCTACCAACCTGAACAAAGCAGATGTGGAACGCATGGTGCGCGAAGCGACGCAAAACAAGGCTGAAGATGATCGCCGCAGGGCACTGATCGAAGCCCGCAATATGGGCGACAGCCTGGCGTATCAGTCTGAAAAGACCCTGAAGGACCTGGGCGAGAAGGTGGATGTTGCCACGCGCAACGATGCCGAAGCAAAGATCCAGGTGCTGCGTGGTGCAATCGCAGGCGAGGATGTCAGCTCCATCACCAACGCCAGCAACGCCTTGCAGGAAGTGATGCAAAAGATCGGCGCTGCTGCCTATCAGCAAGCCGGACCCGCCGATGGCGGTCAGCCTGGAAACGGATTTGGAGGCCAACCTGGTCCCCAACCCGGTCAGCCGGAAGGCAATGATGAGGACGTCGTGGAAGGCGAATTCCACGAAGCATAAAAGACCCTTTCGAAGTGAATAGAGCCGGTTCTTAGTTGAACCGGCTCTATATTAAATAAATTGAAGTTGTAGGTCGGAATGAGACCGCCAAACACCCTTTTGCTATTATTTACGATTTGCGGGCTCACTCCGACTTTATATTATCGGCAGAGTGCGCAAACCCTTGCAGCTGCACTGCGAGGGTAGAGATGTACATTCCGTCCCATAAACTATAAAGGTCAGCTATAACTGTGAATTTGACACAGACCCGGACGTAGGGCGAGACGAAGTGCCACCGGAATAAATTTGGGGAAATTCGGCGGATTGAGGGCACGATACGCTCTTCCATCACATTGTTCACGGTGCCCTCAATCGCGCCCTACGAGCTAACCAGATGCGGACGTAGTTGTCGGCGTAATGAACAAAAGGGCGTATTCTGCCTGACCTCATACATTATAATTAGCCCATGATCAAACTCCTTCATTTTGCTGATGCTCATATCGACATGGCCAATTACGGTCAGCACGACGCCGCCACCGGACTGCCGCAACGTGTGATGGATTTCCTGAAATCCCTTGACGTTATTGTTGACACTGCCATAAGCGAGAAAGTTGACCTGGTCATTTTCGCTGGCGACACCTACCGCGATCGTTCACCGGCGCCGACTTTTCAGCGCGAGTGGGGCAAGCGCATCATGCGCCTTTCGCGCGCAAAAATCCCCACCCTGCTGCTCACTGGCAACCACGACGTCTCCCCCTCGCAGTATCGCGCGCATGCCATCCAGGAGTTTGACACCCTCAGCCCGGATTATATTCACGTCGTCAGTTCACTCAAGCTGCTTGGTCCGGATGATTTCGACGGCGTGCCTGTGCAGATTGTTGCCATCCCCTGGATCACGCGTTCGGGCATATTGTCTTCTTTGACGACGGACTCTTCCAATGAGGAAGATCCCCAGGAATTGATTGAACAGGCATTAAACGACTGGCTGGAGCAGACCATTTCCGATCTTGATCCTGATCTGCCCACCATTCTGACCGCGCATGCTTCCATCGCCGGGGCAAAGTTTGGAAGTGAACAGACGGTCAAAATTGGTCGGGATGTGGTCCTGCCGCCTGGTCTGGTGGCAAATCCGGCGCTCGATTACGTGGCGCTGGGGCACATCCACCGCTACCAGGACCTCAACCAGGGCTCACACCCGCCGGTTATTTACCCCGGTTCGATTGAGCGTGTGGATTTTGGCGAGATCAACGAGGAAAAAGGCTTCATTATCGCTGAAATTGAAAAGGGTCACACAGATTTCCGCTGGCAGCAGCTGCCTGTTCGACGCTTTTTGGATTATCGGGTTGAATTGGAAGATCTGCTAGGTGTCAATGAAAAGATCATGGCTGCATTGCCATCCAGCGAAGAGTTGGCAGACGCGATAGTACGGTTGACACTCGTTTATCCCAGTGACCTTGAAACTCTGATTGATGAAGCGCGCATTTATGATCACGCGCAAAATGCCTTTGGTTTTCAGTTGATCAAGAAGCCCATTACCGAGGCGCGAACACGTCTTGGTGACAGTTTTGAGGCCAGCAGCATGACCCACGCGGAGCTCTTGGAGCTCTACTGGAAGCGCCAGCACATTGAGGATAAAGACGAGCGCGAACGCCTGCAGAAACTGGCAGAAGAACTTATCTCCCAGTCACAGAGCAGCTAAGGCAATCTTCCTGTTCCTCAGGGCGTCCACTCATCGTGGATGATTGCCATCAGGTAATATGCCCCATCCCCGCTTTGCTGAAAGCCCAGGCGCAGCGATTGCCAGTCCAGGTAACCATACTCTTCTGTTCCCGGTTGGAAGTACTCAACATAATGCCCGTCGGGGTAGACCTCGGCGAAGTTGTCGATGGTGTTGCTGGCTTTGCGAGTGGGATCCAGCAGTAGTGACCACGCCTGGGTTGGGGTTTGGCTGGTGACGTATTCCGGCCAGTACTCTGCAATGGTGAGGGTTATATCCATACCGCTGCCTGCCTGCACACCCCAAAGGTAAACTTGCTGATTGCTTCCGAATGCCGCCACTTCTTCCCTGCTAAAGACCAGGTCCGTTTCCACATTGACATAGCCATAAGGAGAAATGCGCACTCCCAGTTCAGGGTGAATGAAAGGCGCTAATGCGGCAAAATCCTGGCTTTGAAGGAGAGGGAGAATTTCAGCAGCCAACGCCTCAAAAGAGAATTCAACAGGCTCTAACGGCTCACTCGCATTTTCGAGGTCTGCAATTTGGGTTGAGAGGGTGTTGATTTGCTCCTGCGCGGCCAACAGTTGCTCAGAAAGCAATTGGTTTTGCTGCTGGAGCTGCTCAAGTTCTATGCTGTTGCCCGGGGCAGCCGCCAGGCAGCCTGTTAGGGTCAGAGCGAATGCGATCAACAAAGAGAAGAGATTTTTGTTCATAGATCCTCCGGATCGAGGCGTAGAATCACGCCTATTGTACTTAAGACGAAGTCACAGAAAAAATGTTCCCATCATTGACCGTTGGAAATCATTAACAGCGATTATCTGCTTAAATTTGAGCTTTGATCAATTTTACAGCAGCTGACTGAAACGGATCGCGTCCAGCATGCGCGCCAGGCGCACCGTTTCCCTCACGTCGTGCACGCGCAGAATGTCAGCCCCGTGCAGCACGCCCCAGGCGTTGGCTGCCAGGCTGCCCTCCAGGCGCTCTCCCTGGGGCAAATTGAGCGTGTGCCCAATAAAGCCTTTGCGGGAGATGCCCAGCAAGATCGGGAAGCTCAGATCGCGCAATTCGTCAATGTGCTTGAGTAAGAACAGGTTTTGCTCGGTTGTTTTGCCAAAACCGATCCCGGGGTCAATAATAATTCTGTCTGGCCTCACCCCTGCCTCAATAGCTGACTCCGCAGCCTCTGCCAGCCAGTCGCGCACCTCGGTTACGATATCCTCATACTCTACGCCCTCATAGCGTCCGCCGAGCTCACTGGTGACTGCTTGCGCCCCTTGGGTGCGATTGTGCATCAAAATTGCGGTAGCGCCAGCCTCGGCTACCGTGCTTGCCATGGCTGGATCATAGCGAAAGCCCCAGATGTCATTGATGACCTGCGCCCCTTCCGCCAGGCATGTGCGGGCGGTTTCAGCTTTGTAAGTATCAATCGAGAGAATGACGTTCGGCATTGCTTCACGCAGGGTTTTCACAACGGGTAATAAGCGGCTTAATTCCTCGTCCACACTGATTTCCACCGCTCCGGGACGAGTGGATTCTGCGCCTACGTCGAGGATGTCGCAGCCATCCTGCATGAAATGCTCTGCTTGCAGCATCGCCGTGCGGATATAGTCACGTTCTCTGAGCAGCCCATCGCCAGAGAAACTGTCGGGAGTCAGGTTGATGATGCCCATGATATACGTTTTTTTGCCGAGTTCTGGCAGCAGTTCATTTTTCATATTCACCTCAAGGAATGTTGGCGTGCGCTTCAACGAACAATTTCAAGTCTGCAATCTCCCCCTGCATGGCATAAATTCTAAAAGTAAATGGAATGGAACTACTGGTGGAAAGCGGGACTTCTGCCTCCCAGCGGCGCAGCCCAAGCACCTGACCGTCCAGGTCATAGACCACGCCCAAGACCCAGACGTAGTCGGCTTCACCTTGCGCGATGTTCAGCATGCCCGCTGCTTCCGCAAAGCTCGCGCCGGCAGCGATGGCTGGCGGCTCTGCTGCAATTTCCGCCTCCAGGTAGCGCGCGTCATCCGGCATGACCGGCAGCCAATCTGTAATTTGCGCGCTGACTTCAAAAGCTTCCGGAATGGGAGCTGAGAAATAAGCTACGGCGGGCATCGTCTCTTGGGCTGGCAGGATGTTGAGCGGTAAAATACCATCCATCTCCAATGTGATGCCCGCGCCACTCAGAGTAAAGCGCACAGAGGGATTTTCCACGGGCGATTCGCTGGTGTTTTCAAGCTGCGCAAAGCAGTAAGCACCTCCCAGCGCATCCTGATAGCAGATTGGCGCCATGGCCATTTGCAGAGGGCTGAAAGGGTCTGGCGTTTGGACGGGGAGTTCTGGGTTGGTGCCTGTTGCGGGTGGTGTGGGAGTGATGGGGATGGTCAACACTGTCCCAACGCTCATCATGTTGGGGATCACGGTCGGGTTGGCGGCTTTGAGTTCATCCAGTGAGATACCGTATCTGAGTGCCACACCAAACATATCGTCTTTCTCGGTGACGGTGTAAGTGACCGGTGCGGGTGTTGGAGTGAGTGTGGGGCTTGGTGTTGGGCTTGGCGCGAGCGTATCAGTCGGCAAGGGTGTCGCGCTGGGGGCTGGCACAAGCGTATCAGTCGGCAAAGGCACGATCGTAGGCAGGCTGACATCCCCTACGGCGCAGCCTGCAAGAGTTAGCAGGAAGAAAATCAAGGTATATGTTCCAGGTTTTAACATCATTTTTGCATTATACCCCGCCCCCTGAAAATCCAATTTTCAAGCCGCTCTTCCGCTAAGGTCTCTGGTGAGCGTGTGCGGAAAATCAGGCGGAAAAAAGCGCGTTCCAATTCATATTCCACAAATCATCCCAAATTGCGTGTGATTGGGTACAATCCAGGCATGACACATCAAAAAAGACCTCAAATTCTCCTGACCAACGATGATTCCATCAATTCCCCCGGATTGTGGGCGGCTGCGGAAGCGCTTTCGGAACTCGGATTCGTGCATGTGGTTGCGCCGCGTGAGCAGCAGACATCCATGGGGCGAGCGCTGCCGCGAGACACCGACGGTTTCATACGCCCGCAAAAGTTGATGGTGCACGGAAAGGAATGGGAAGTCTACGGCGTCGGCGCAACTCCAGCTCAGGCTGTGCTGCACGGCGTGCTGGAAGTAATCGGATTTAAGCCGGATCTGTTGGTGTCGGGTATTAACTATGGAGAGAACCTGGCGTCAGGCATAACGGTCAGCGGCACAGTCGGTGCGGCGCTTGAGGGGGCTTCGATAGGGATACGAGCAATGGCTGTTTCACTCGAGACTCCTATGACGGAGCACTTTGACCTCTCTGACCGGGTTGACTTCTCAACGGCTGCCTGGTTCACACGTTTCTTTGCTGAAAAACTCCTGCAGAAGACCATGCCTTTTGATGTGGACGTGCTCAAAGTGGATGTACCCTCTGACGCAACCCCGGAGACGCCCTGGGTGGTGACGCGTCAATCGCGCCAGCGCTATTTTTACGCCAAAGCGAAGGATCCCTCCATCACGGAAGGCTCACGGAATATGGGGTATGAGGTGCGGGTTGACCTGGAAGGTCTGGAAGAGGATGGCGATCTCAAGACCGTAAAACTGGACAGGAAGGTGTCTGTGACTCCTGTCAGCCTGGACCTGACATCGCGGGTGGATCTGCAGGATTTCAGACGTTTGCTGGAGGATTGATTTTGCGGAGGTTTTTGCGCTTTTGCGCGTTTTTTTGACATGTCAAAAACGCACAACCTCGGTAATTCATGTTCCAAAAAAGTTATGAACAACTAAATATTGAACCGTATCTCGATGATGTCGCCGTCTTCGATGATGTAATTCCTGCCTTCAACGCGCAAGCGGCCTTTGGTGCGGGCTTCGGCGGTGCTGCCGTAGATAAGCATGTCCTGGAAAGAGAGGATTTCAGCGCGGATGAAGCCCTTTTCCATATCTGAATGAATCACACCGGCAGCCTCGCGGGCATTGGCACCTTTGCGCAAGGTCCAGGCGTGGACTTCCTTCTCGCCAGCGGTAAAAAATGAGTGTACTCCCAAAAGATCATACGAGAGTTTAATCAGGCGCGACATGCTCGGCTCTTCAATGCCGTATTCTTCCAAAAAGATAGCCGCATCTTCAGGGTCAAGCGCGATGATGTCAGCTTCAAGTTTGGCAGGCAGGCTGACAGACTGGGTATGGGGATGAGGACTGGTATAGTCCACAGCCGGCTGGTCTTCAGACTGATTGAAGACCACAATTTGCGGTTTGCGGCTCAGGAAGCCAAAGCTGGAAAGGGTTTTGTCCTCTTCGGCGCTAAATTCGTAGTGGCGCAGGGGGAGCTCCTGGTTGAGCACTTTTTCCAAGCGCTCAAATAACTCAATTTCAGCCTGGATGACATCCCGCGGACGGCTTACACCGCGCCGGTGTTCTTCCTTTAGCTTTTCCAGGCGGCGTTCCACCATCACAAGATCGTTGAGCATAAACTCAGTATCCATGGTTTGGATGTCGCGCAGGGGATCGATGCTGCCAGCGAGATGCGGAACGCTGGCGTTTTCAAATTGGCGCACCACGTGCAAAAAACCATCCATTTGCGCGAGTTGATTGACCATCACTCCGGGCAGTCCGGCACGCCCCGCGCTGCCATCCAAGCCGGCAATGTCGGCATAGGTGACTTTGGCGCGCACGATCTTTTTGGGGCGAAAGATCTCGCAAAGCTTATCCACGCGCGGGTCGGGCACATCCACAACAGAAGTGTGAACTTCCATCTGACCAGTGGACATATCCGCAGCGATATTGGCGCGCGTAAGTGCTTTGTAGAGAGTAGTTTTGCCAGATTGGGGCAGGCCGATGATTCCAAGTTGCATGTTGACTCCAAAAAGATAATACTGGATTATACCGCAGCGATTGAACATACCCTGAATTGACCATAATTTAATGAGCCAGTCGATTTTTGAAAAAGAATTTTTCCGCATGATAAAATCAAAAAACGGCATCTTCTATCAATGCCTGGAGGAAGAATGAACAGGAAACTTTTCGTGATTGTTATTTTGCTGATGCTTGGCTTGAGCGCGTGCTCACTCCCGAGATTAGTCAAAGTTGATCCAACGGCAACCCCCAAGCCGAGCCAGCCCACAGCTCTGCCCACCATGCAGAGCGAGCCGACAGCCGTTGTGCCCACAGATGCCCCTCCAGCTGTAGAACTGCCTCTTGTACCTGCTGAATTGGCAGACGTTGTGAGCATTGGTGAAATCCTGATCAGCGAGACTTTTGATGAAAAGGGCTTTTGGGATACCAGCGATGACCCGGAGTACGGCGCGGAGTTGCTTGATGGCGCTTACCGCATGAACCTGAACACGGCAAACTGGATGGCTTGGTCTGTATCGGGTGAGGTGATGAGCGAGAATGTCATGATGGACCTCGACGCCGAGTTGATCAGTGGGTCGATGGAAAATAACCAGGGCATGATCTGCCGCTACCTTGACGATGAGAACTTCTACATGCTGACGGTTGGCAATGATGCCTGGGTCGAGATTATGAAGATCTATCAAGGCGATCTGACATCCCTTTTTGCTGATTTTGTGGACGCTCAGATCGATCCGGTCAACAACCACTTGCAGGGTTTTTGCATTGCTGATCGGATTATTCTGTATGTTAATGGAACACTGGCGGCTGAGGTGCAGGACGGAGATCTGGTGTCTGGGGATGTTGGGTTGGCGATTGGCAGTTACGATGAGCCGCAGGTGTCGATCGACTTTGATAATTTCTTTGTTTATGAGGCCCAGTGGAATTACATCACAAGCTTCACTCCAGCACCTGTATTGGAAGAAGCGTTTTCACTTGATCTGGATAAGGATTGGGTGGTGAGTTATTCGGACGACTTTGATACCCCCAATAAGGGGAACTGGACGGAATTCAATGGAGACGATGCGCTTACTCAGTGGCGAGGCAGCAGATTTGCTTTCGATATCTTTGCTGAGGGTATTACAGCCATTTCAACCACCAATGAGCTGAGTTTGGAAGATGTTGTAGTCATATCAGAAGTTTATCGCATGGACAATATGCTTGCGAATGATATGGGTTTGTTGTGCCGCTACCAGGGCCCGGATAACTATTACAGCCTCAGTTTTGGCAATGATGACTATCTTGCTATCTACAAGAACGTGGACG